>CAYJWO010000092.1:0-4892 GCA_964373825.1 uncultured Planctomycetales bacterium | reverse complement strand
AGGCGATCGGCATCAAGCAGCCGATCGCCTACCTCGAAGCCGGCACGTTCATCAAGGCGTTCCCGCCGTACGTCATCTTCATCTACCAGATCGACCGACAGCATCTCGACAACGTGCGCATCTATGAGCCGCAGCCCGCCGGCCCCACGCGGACGATCGTCGCCCAGCGAGGGACCTTTGAGCCGTTGCCGGACAAGCGCGGCGTCCAGCTGCACCTGGTGGACGGCACGATGGACGAATGGGATCCGCTGCATCCCGGCTCGTTCTACAAAGTCTTGTTCAAGCGGTACGCGATGGCCCTCCGCTCCGACGAGCTGGACGCCCGGCAGGTCGGCAAGAAACTCAAGGAGATGAACTTCTGGGAGCTGTTGAAGGAGCGCCGACGGATGCGCGCCGACGGCATCGACACGCTGCCGATCAGCCTGGAGTTCCACCGCAAGATCGCCGCGTCGTTCGCCGCACTCGTCTTCACCGGATTCGGGCTGGCCTTCGGCCTGCGCCTCCAGCACCACGAGCGGCTGGTCAGCTTCGTGTGGATCCTCAGCATCTTCCTCGTCTACTACCTGGGCACCGTGGCCATGCACTCATTCGCCATGAAGGGCTGGCTGCCCGCCTGGCTGGCGATGTGGATGCCCAATCTCGTCGGGGGATCGGTGGCCGGCACCCTCGTCCTCGGCGCGGTCCGCCGCTAGACCCGCATGCGCATCCTCGACCGCTACGTGGTCCGCCAGCTGCTGCCCGTCTGGCTGTGGTGTCTCCTCGTCTTCATCTTCCTTAGCTGCCTCATCGATCTCTTCGGCCGCCTCGACGAGATCCTGCGCCACCACATCCCCCCCGAGACCGTGTGGCATCTGTACCGCAGCTTCATTCCGATCGTGTTCGTCCGGTCGTGCCCCGTGGCACTGCTGATCGCGTCCGCGTTCATCGGGTCCCGCCTGGCCCGCCACCAGGAGCTGCTGGCCATGCACGCAAGCGGTACGAGCCTCCTGCGCGCGAGCCTGCCCTTCCTGTTCGTCGGATGGCTGGCGGCGATCGCGGTGTTCGCGGTGAGCGAGCTGGTCTTGCCGAGGGCGGCTGGCGTGTACGAGCAGCTCAAAGAGGAGGCGTTCTACCAGCGGCGGCCCGACGACGCCGTGGAAAACGTCGCCGTCATCGACGACCAGAACCGGCTCTACCACGCCCGGGAGCTCAACCCGAAGGTCTTGGAGCTGCGCGACCTGACCGTGCTGGAGCACGATCTCAACAACCGGCCGACCCGGAACCTCTACGCCAGCCGCGCCATCTGGACGCCGCACGGGTGGCTGCTGCTCCATGGGACGATCTACCGGGTGGGGCCCGATGGGCTGCTGCGGGGCAATCCGCTGCCCTACACCGAGCGGTTGATGGAGTTCCCGGTCACCCCGGCCTCGTTTCTGGAGCCGGCGGCGCGGCCGGAGACGATGTCGTTCGGGAGCCTGCGGGAGCTCCTCAGCCGCCTCAAGCACCTGGGGATCCGCAACGTCCGCAGCTACTCGGTGGAGCTCGTCGCCAAGACCACCGTGCCGATCGTCAACCTAGTCATCTGCCTGATCGGGTTCGCCGGAGCGACGCAGCCGCAGCTGCGCGGCCACCTGCGGGGGCTGGGCACGAGCCTGGGCTGGGGGACGGCGTACTACATCGGGGTGGGGGTCTTCCACGGCATCGCCAAGCAGTGGCCGCTGCCCGCGATCCTCGTGCTGTGGGCGCCGCACGTCCTCGCGGCCCGCTGGTGCGTGAAGAAACTCCAGGCCGCGCGCTAGGGGCGACGCCGGCGAGTTACGTCCCGATTTCCCAGCTGGAGAGGTAGCGCTGCTGGGTCGGGGTGAGGCGGTCGATCGTCACACCGAGCGCGTGCAGCTTCAGCCGCGCGATTTCGCGGTCGATCTCCCGGGGCACCGGGTAGACGTGCGGAGCGAGCGTCCGGCCGCGCGTCGCGAGGTACTCCGCCGAGAGCGCCTGGTTGGCGAACGACATGTCCATGACACCGGGCGGGTGGCCTTCGGCGCAGGCGAGGTTGACGAGCCGCCCCTCCCCCAGCAGGTTGATCCGCCGGCCGTTTACGAGCGTGTACTGCTCGATCCCGTTGCGAAACGTACGCCGGCTGCGCGCCAGGCGCTGCAACGCGGGCAAGTCGATCTCCGAGTCGAAGTGGCCGGCATTGGCCACGATCGCTCCGTCCTTCATCCGCTGGAAGTGACCACCGGTCAGCACCTGGCAGCAGCCCGTCACCGTCACGAAGATGTCCCCGCGACGTGACGCCTCCGACAAGCTCATGACCTGGAAGCCGTCCATCACCGCCTCCAGCGCCGGCACCGGATCCACTTCGCCCACGATGACTTGAGCCCCCATGCCCCGCGCCCGCTGTGCGAGGCCCTTGCCGCACCAGCCGTAGCCGCACACGACGAACACCGTGCCGGCCAGCAGCTGATTCGTCGCGCGCAGGATCGCGTCAATCGTGGATTGCCCCGTGCCGTACCGGTTATCGAAGAAGTGTTTCGTCTGGGCGTCGTTCACCGCGATCACCGGATACCGCAGTTGGCCCTGGGCGTCCAAGCTCCTTAGGCGGATCACGCCCGTCGTCGTCTCCTCGGTGCCCCCGAAGAGATCGCGCCCATAGCGCGTCGGCGCCTTGTGGACCGTGGACACGAGGTCCGCGCCGTCGTCCATCGTCAGGTGCGGCGAGATGGACAGCGCCTCGTGGATGTGGCGGTAGTAGGTCGCGCGGTTCTCGCCGCGCACCGCGAAGACCGAGAGCCCTGCGTCCACGGCGAGGCTGGCGGCGACGTCGTCCTGCGTCGAGAGCGGGTTGGACGCGCACAGGGCGATCTGCGCCCCCGCCGCCTTGAGCGTGAGCATCAGGTGGGCGGTTTCGGTCGTCACGTGAAGGCAGCAGGCCAGGCGCATCCCGCGCAGCGGCTTGGTCTTGGCGACCCGGCGCCGGATGTGCAGCAAGACCGGCATCTGGGCCTCCGCCCAGGCGATCTTCGACCGGCCCGCCTTCGCCAGGGCAGCCGCTCTTATGTGGTGAGGCCGGCTCATCGATGCTTCGCCGCCCGCTTGATCTCGTCGACCCGATCGAGCTCTTCCCACGCGAACCCTTCCTCGTTGCGGCCGAAGTGGCCGTACGTCGCGGTCCGGCGGTAAATCGGCCGCCGCAGCTTGAGCGTTTGGATGATGCCGTTCGGCGTCAGATCGAAGAGCTGCCGGATGATCCGCACGATGCGCTCGTCCGACAGCCGGCCGGTCCCGTGGGTCTTGACCATGATCGACACCGGCTCGGCCACCCCGATGGCGTACGCCAGCTGCAGCTCGCACCGGTCCGCCACCCCGGCCGCGACGAGGTTCTTCGCCACGTAGCGCGCCATGTACGCGGCGGAGCGGTCCACCTTCGTTGGATCCTTGCCGGAGAAGGCCCCTCCGCCATGCCCGATGACCCCGCCGTAGGTGTCCATGATGATCTTGCGCCCCGTCAAGCCCGTATCCCCCATCGGCCCGCCGACTTCGAAGCGGCCCGTTGGGTTGACGTACACGGTCGTGCGTTTGTCCAGCCACGCGGCCGGGATGATCGGCTTGATCACCAGCCGCTGGATATCCGCGCGGATGCGGGAGAGGGGAATGCCGTGCTTGTGGTGCGCGCTGACGACAATGGCCTCGACGCGCGCGGCCTTGCCGTCATGGTACTCGATCGTCACCTGCGTCTTGCCGTCCGGCCGCAGGTAGCTGACCAGGTGCTGCTTGCGGACTTCCGCCAGGCGCCGCGCGAGCCGGTGGGCCAGCAGGATGGGCAGCGGCATGTGCTCGGGCGTCTCGTTGGTCGCGTAGCCGAACATCATGCCCTGGTCGCCCGCCCCGCCTCGGTCGACGCCGAGTGCAATGTCCGGCGACTGGGCCTGAATGGCGGTCACGACCCCGCACGTCTTCGAGGCGAAGCCGTTCGCGGGCTCGTCATAGCCGATCTCGTGGATCACGTTGCGGACAAGCTGCGGGACTTCAATGTAACAGGAGGTCGTGATTTCCCCGGAGACGAATGCGAGCCCTGTCGTGACCATCGCCTCGCAGGCCACGCGCGCGTCGGGATCCTTCTCGTAGATGGCGTCCAGCACCGCGTCCGAGATCTGGTCGGCCATCTTGTCCGGATGGCCCTCGGTCACCGATTCCGATGTGAACAACCACCGTGTCATGACCACCGTCCTGTGTGAGGGGTTGCGCGACGCGACCACACGTTCACGACCTCGTCATAGGCGTCGCGGGAACCGATATCATGCCACGCCCCGGGCATCATGATGCCGAAGGCGGGGCCTCGGCGCGCCAGCCAGGCGATGAAGTACCCCGGGGCGTCCGTCTGCTCGCCCGAGCCCAAGAACTCCTCGATGCGCGGGTGCATGGCCGCCGGAAAGTAGTAGACGCACAGCGCCACCGACGTGGACGGCGGCTGCGGCGACTTCTCGATGAACGCCGTGATGCGGTCGGTGGCATCGCGAGTCACGACGCCGAACTGCGTCGCGGCCTGGGGGGAGGGCGCTTCCCAGAGCGCCACGCTCGGATGCGGCCGGTGCGCCTGAGCCGCCTGCGCGAAGGCGCGCAGCGGCCACTCGAAGAGGTTGTCGGTGCCGATGACGAGCAGATCCTCGCGCACTCCACCCCGCGCGCGGGCAAGCTCCAGATCGCGAATCGCCCCCAGCCGGGTCTCGTTCGTCGAGGTGCCGTCATCGACGATCTGCACGTCAACACCCCGCGCGGCCCGCCAGGCCTCGAACTGGCCCGCGAACCGGTGGTTCGTCACGAGGAGCCGGCGCGTCGCCTCCGGCATCTCCGCCACCGAGGCCATGATCGCATCCAGGATGACCCCGTCCCCCAGGGGCAGCAGCGCCTTC
>CAYJWO010000091.1:0-4942 GCA_964373825.1 uncultured Planctomycetales bacterium | reverse complement strand
ACGAGCTGCTGGCGACCAACGCCGGCATCGTCGGGCCGATTGTTGAGCGCGCGGCCGCCCTCGCCAAGGACGCCGTGCTCGTGGTGGTGACGAACCCGCTCGACCTCATGGTCGCACTCGCCCTGCAGCGCAGCGGGTTTCCCCGCCAGCGCGTGCTCGGCATGGCCGGCACGCTGGACAGTGCGAGGCTGCGCACGTTCGTGGCGCTGTGGCTTGGGGTGCCGCCGTCCACGGTTGAAGCCATGGTCCTCGGATCGCACGGCGACCTCATGGTCCCGGTCCGCAGCAGCGTCCGGGTCGGCGGCCGGCCGCTGAGCGAGCGGCTCTCGGCCGACGAGATCGACCAGCTCTTCCAGCGCACCCGGGACGGGGGGGCCGAGCTCGTGAAGCTGCTTAAGACCGGCAGCGCCTACTATGCGCCGGCCAGCGGGACGGTGGAGCTGGCGGCGGCGATCCTGCGCGACACCCACGCGACGCTGCCGGCGTGCGCCTGGCTCGACGGGGAGTACGGATTGCGCGAGGTCTGCATCGGCGTACCAGTGCAGCTCGGAGCCGGAGGGATGGAGCGGGTCGTGGAGCTCCCGTTGACGCCGGACGAGCGCGCAGCGCTGGCGGCTTCGGCGGAGCAGGTGCGCCAGGGGATCCACGAGCTGGGGGCCGCGACCGCCAAGACGCGATGACGGCGACTCCGCGCGCCACGCCGATCACCGATGCCACCGTCCATAAGGGGCTGGAAGGTGTGGTGGCGGCGGAGACCCGCATCGGCCACGTCGACGGCCAGCGCTGCCAGCTCATCTACCGCGGCTACAGCATCGACGAGCTGATCGGCCGGACGACCTACGAGGAGGTCAGCTACCTCCTCCTCTACGGGACCCTGCCGACGGTCCGGCAGCTCGCCGACTGGACCCGACAGCTCGAGACCCATCGGACCCTGGCCCCCAAAGTCGACGACTGCCTCCAGCTGCTCCCGCATGGCGCGGATCCGATGGCCTTGCTGCGCACCATCATTTCCGTCATCGGCTTGTATGATCCGGACGCGGAGAACAGTGCCACCGAGACGCTCTATCGCAAGGCGGTGCGCGTCATCGCCACGACCCCAACGATCATCGCCGCCATGGGTCGAATGCGCCAGGGGCTCTCCCCCGTCGCCCCGCGCGACGGGCTGGGGCACGCGGCGAACTTCCTCTACATGCTGCACGGCCGAGAGCCCAGCGACGCCCAGGCGAAGGCGCTGGACGCCTACTTTACGCTCCTCGCGGAGCACGGGCTCAACGCGTCCACGTTCGCGGCCCGCACGGTCACCGGGACCCAGTCCGACTTCTACTCGGCGATCGTCGGCGCCATCGGTACGCTTAAAGGTCCCCTGCACGGGGCCGCCAACCGTCGGGCGATGGAGATGCTCATCGAGATCGGCTCTCCGGATCAGGTGGACGACTACGTGCACAAGTCGCTCGAAGACCGCAAGCGGTTCATGGGATTCGGCCACCGCGTGTACAAGGGGGAGGATCCGCGCGCGAAGCACTTGAAGGCCTTCGCCGCGCAGCTCGGCGAAGAGGCGGGCGAGTTGAAGTGGATCACGATCTGCGAGCGGCTCATCGACGCGGTGCAGCGCGTCAAGCAGCTCTCCATCAACGTGGACTTCTACTCCGCTCCTCTCCTGCATTACCTCGGTATTCCGACAGAGCTGTTCACGACGATGTTCGCCTGCGCGCGCATGGCCGGCTGGGCGGCCCATGTCATCGAGCAGGCCTCGGACAACCGCCTCATCCGCCCGCTGAGCCAGTACGTCGGCCCCCGCGATCTGCGCGTCGTTCCCCTCGCCCAGCGCACCGCGCCCTGACCGCGTATGAGCTCGGCTCCGCACGAGCCCCCCGCCCGATGAAGCTGCATGAGTTCCAGGCCAAACAGCTGTTTGCCGCCGCCGGGATCCCGGTGCCGCGCGGGTTGGTGGCTTCGACACCGGACGACGCCCGGCGCGCCTTCGGCGAGCTCGCCCATCGCTGCGGCGATCCGCGGGCGTTCGCGTGCGCGGTGAAGGCCCAAGTCCACGCGGGCGGCCGCGGCAAGGCCGGGGGCATTCGGGTGGCGGCCAGCGCCGACGAGGCCGCCGAAGCCGCTCGAGCGCTGCTCGGCCAGCGTCTCGTGACGCCCCAGACCGGTCCAGAGGGACTACAGGTCGGAATGGTGTGGCTGGAGGAGCGCCTCGCCGCGGCGCACGAGTACTACCTGGCGGCGACGATCGACCGGTTCCGGGCGCAGCCGGTGTTGCTCGCGAGCCGACGCGGCGGCATGGACATCGAAGCGGTAGCCGCCCAGGAGCCGGCGGCGATCCTGCGGCTGGCCTTTGACGTGGACGCCGGCCCGGACGACGCGGCACTCGCCCGCCTGGCCGGCCAGCTGGGCCTCACGGGAGCTCCAGCCGAGGCGTTTCCCGGCCTCGCCAGAACCCTGTGGAACCTCTACGAGTCCCGGGACGCCTCGCTCATCGAGATCAACCCGCTCGCCGCCACGGCAGAGGGGCGGCTGGCGGCGCTGGACGCCAAGGTGCTGATCGACGACAACGCCCTGTTCCGCCAGCCGGAGCTAGCCGCGTGGCGCGATCCCAGCCAGGAGCACCCGATTGAGTTCGCCGCCAGCCAGGCGGGGATTTCCTACGTCGGCCTCGACGGGACGATTGGGTGCCTCGTCAATGGCGCTGGCTTGGCGATGGCGACGAACGATATCATCACGCTCGTCGGCGGCCGGCCGGCGAACTTTCTGGACGTCGGCGGCGGGGCGAACGTGGAGCAGGTGACCAAGGCCTTCGGGATCATCCTGTCGGACGCGAGGGTGCGGGCGGTCCTCGTGAACATCTTCGGCGGGATCATGCGCTGCGACTGGGTGGCGCAAGGATTGCTCAATGCGACGCGGCAGCTCAACAACGTGCACCTGCCGATCGTCGTGCGGCTGCAGGGGACGAACGTCGAGGAGGGACGCCGGCTCCTGGCGGGAGCCAAGCGCCTGAACCTCATCAGTGCGGATGAGCTGGAAGCCGCTGCCCGTACAACAGTCGAACTTGCTGCTAGTCGGTGACAAGTGACAGGCATGCGGAAACGTGCTTGTCACGCGTCACGTGTCACGTGTCGCCAACCTTCAGAAACGCTGCGATGAGCATTCTTGTCGGCAAGGACACGCGGGTGCTGGTCCAGGGAATCACGGGGCAGGCGGGGTCGTTTCACACCGAGCACATGCTCGAGTACGGCACACAGGTCGTCGGCGGGGTGACCCCGGGCAAGCGTGGCGAGCGCGTCCACGGCGTCCCGGTGTTCAACCAAGTCCAAGAGGCCGTGGACGCCACCCGAGCGAACGCCACAGTCATCTTCGTGCCGGCGCGGTTCGCGTTCCAAGCGATCCTGGAAGCCATCGACGCCGGCGTTCCGCTCATCGTCGTCATCACCGAGGGGATCCCCACGCTCGATCTGCTCAAGGTCCGCCGCCGGCTCGCCGGCACGTCGCTGCGGTTGATCGGCCCGAACTGCCCGGGGCTCATCACGCCGGGTGTGTGCAAGGTCGGCATCATGCCCGGTTACATCCACGCGCCGGGCCGCGTCGGGGTCATCTCCCGCAGCGGCACCCTGACGTACGACGCGGTCTACCAGCTGACCCAGGCGGGCTTGGGGCAGTCCACGTGCCTTGGCATCGGCGGCGATCCCGTCCTCGGCATGAGCTTCGTGGACGCGCTCACACTGTTCGAGCAGGATCCGGAGACGGATGTGGTCGTGCTCATCGGAGAGATCGGGGGGACCGAAGAGGAGGAAGCCGCCGCGCTGATCCGCGCCGGATGGTTCACCAAGCCGGTGTTCGCGTTCGTCGCGGGCCGCATGGCCCCCCCGGGCAAGCGCATGGGCCACGCTGGGGCCATCATCGCCGGAGGGCACGGGACCGCCGCCGAGAAGCTGGGCGTCTTGCGCGCCGCCGGGGTCGTGACGATCGACAGCCCGGCCGCGATCGGCCGGACGGTGCGGCAGCACGCGGTGACGGCGGGCCCACGAGCGAACGGCTCATGCGGGCGGACGTCGAGCGCGTGATTCGACGCCTCCAGCCGGCCCTGCAGGCGGACGGAGGGGAGCTGGAGTTGGTCGACGTCACCGGGGATGGCGTGGTGCGGATTCGGCTGGCGGGGGCGTGCCGCAGTTGTTCCGGGACAACCGCGGCCCTCCTGCGGGGGATCGAGCGGGCGATTCAGACCGACGTGCCGGACGTCGCGCGCGTCGAGCTCGTGTCATAGTGGCGCCTACTTGCCGACGAGCCGTTCGAGCTCCTCGACGTGCTCCTGGCTGTCTTGCAGGACGTGTTCGATCGCCTCGTAGAGGATCACCTCGTCGTGCGGGATGAGGTTCAGCAGCTTCCGGTAGAACTCCACGGTGTCCCGCTCGTACTTCAGGTTGATCTTCACCGCCTGCAGCGAATCCTTGTGGACTTGAATCTCGCCGACGGCCGTGGTCGGCGTTCCGCCGAGCGCGGCGATCCGGTCCCGCAGGATCTGCGCGTGCTCCATCTCGTCTGACGCGATCTCCTTAAAGCGCGCGATGAGCCCCTCCGCGTAGGGGCCGACGGTAATCGCCGCCTGCGTCAGGTACTGGATCTGGCTCGCGTACTCCATCTCCAATCCCTCGTTCATCATCTTCAGGACTTTCGCTTTGTCGAGCGCCATCCGATCCTCCTTCCTCGGCTCCACAAAGGTTCAGTCTAGCCAACGCGCCACGGCCTGTCAACGCGCCCCTCCCCTCCGAGAAAACCATTGACAGCCCCCCTGGATAACCCTAAAATTATCTCGATTGAGACTGAGTCTCAACTAAGATGAAACGGTTCGTCGAGGTTGAGCAGCTGCTCAAATCCAGAGGCATTCGCCTCACGGCGCCCCGGCAGCTCGTCGTGCGCCGCGCCGTCTCCTACCTGCACT
>CAYJWO010000090.1:0-4969 GCA_964373825.1 uncultured Planctomycetales bacterium | reverse complement strand
GGGCGTTGGGCGACTGGCCGAACGCCTCGGCGAACGCCCGGATGCCCAACACCGCCCCACCCATCCCCAGCACGACGACATCGGTGATGCCATCCCGCCTCAATGAAGCCAGGAGCTCCTCGGCCTGTCCGAGCTCCTCCGGCATGGTCTCGGGCAGCGTCAGGAAACCGAGCCGCGGCATCGCCTCCTCCATCGCCGCCCACGGTCCCGCGGCCTCCCACAGCTGGGCGACACGGCCCACTTGCTGGGCTTCGTGCGCGCCCGCGATCAGCGTGTCGCGCATCACACTCGGCACCCCGGCCCAGGACACTTTCACAACCCCCTGGGGCGGTACATCGAGGGCGCGGCGATCCAGCGTGTGTACAACCCACGCGCGATCCCGAATGCGCTCCTGAGCGGTCGGCCACTTCACCCCCAGGAGACGAGCGACCGCGCGGCGAGCGGCCTCGGTGTCGAGCCGCACGAGCGCCTCGACGGCGGCCCAGCGGACTTCTGGGTCCTCGGAGGGGTTACGAGCCACCGCGGTCAGCCGGCGCACGACTGATGCGTTCGGGGGGCCGGCCAGCGCGTAGGCGGTGACGAGGAACCGGCGCACCGGCCACGTGGCTTCGCCACGGAGCGCCCGCCCTACCAGACGACGGCTCCCGCCTTGACCGCGGCCGGCCAGTTCGGTCATGGCCTGGGCAGCCGCAAGACGCACCTTGAGCGCCGGCCGCCGCAGGGCTTGCGTGAGTGTTCGCCACGCCTGAGCCCGCTCCTCACCCTCCAGCGACAACCGTCCGAGTGCAGTCGCGCACGCACGGTAGACGAGCGCGTCGGGATCGGTCGCCATGGCTTGCGTGAGCGCGCGGACAACCTCCGGGGTGCCCTGCCCTGTGAGGCCCAGGCTCATCGCCGCCGCGCGACGCGTCAACGGATCCGGCTCCTGCGCGAGCACCCGGCTGAGTATCGGGTGGGCTGCCGGATCGCCGAGTCGGCCCAAGGTGAGGAGTGCGGCCCGAGCAACCGAGAAATGACGTGGGGTGGCGAACACCTGTTGGAGCGCCTCGACGGCCTGGCGGCCGCCGATCTGACCGAGCGCGTCCACCGCGGCCCGTTGCGCGGCCAGCGAGGGGTCCTCGAGGGCGGCACGGAGTAAGGCGATGAACTCTGCTCCGCCCAGCAGACCCGCCGCGGTCACCGCGCGGATGCGATTCGCCTCGGTGGCATCCTGGGTCATGCCTGTGTGGATCGCGGTCACAACCTCGTGGTACGGCAGCCAGAAGACCGCCTCCTGCACCGCCGCCTCCAGCGCCTGGCGTTCAGCACTCCGAAGGGCGGCGTCAAGCCTCGCGCGCACCGCGTGGAGCCGCGTGGCCGGTTGCGCGAGTGTGGCCGTCACGGTCGGTTCATCCGCCTGGTGTACCCAGTACGCGTCGAACATCGCATAGAGCGTCTCGAGGGTCACCGTCTCGGCGTCCATTGCCTGGGCCACGTGCGCCGAGGTCGCCTCGCGCGCAAGCTGCTCGTCATAGACGGTCACGCGGCCGGCTAGCTCGGTCGCCGCCATCCCCACGCCGAGCGGCAGCGTGGCCGTGCCCCGCTTGATAAAGAGAATGACGCGCAGCCGGCGCGGGTCCGCCGGGTCACGGGTATACACGAGGTTGTGCGCCCGCCCCTGCGACTGGACGAGTCGCACCCACCGGTTCGTGACTTCCGCGAGCCGGCTCTCGTCGTCGCTCGTCAGCACGATCGCTCGTCCGGGGTAGTCGCGGAACACGCCCAGCGAGACCCCTTCCTGGTTGGCCAGCTCTCGCACCGGCTCGGCCTCGGCGGTGAGCAGCGGTCGAAACTCATCGGTCACGTTGGCGTCGGCGACGCCCTGGAGGTGGAAGTCATTGATGCTGGCCCAGCCGTGGCCGCCATCTGAGGCCCCCGCACCCGGGCTGTTGAAGTACAGTCGCACCGACAGGTTGTTCCGCAGGAGGTTCAACGCCGCCACCGTGTCGTGCGCGGTGAGAAACTGTGGCCGTCCATCATCTGAGGCGAGCAGGAAGTGGTACCGGTAGATGGGTCGCCGATTCGCGAGCACGCGATACGCCCGGCCGCCAAGCCGCAGGCGGGCCAGCTCCTGTGAGGGCTCCTCAGGGTCCCGGCGCGGCGGAATCTGACTGAACGCGAAGGTGTCCGGGTTGATTGGTTGGAGGATCCGCGCGGCCTGTCCCATCTTGACCCACGGGGCCGCCTGATCTCGGGTGGGATCCAACCGCACGCGGAAGCGGCCGCGGCGATCCCACGCGAAGAGTCGGTCCGGATCGTACTCGAGCACCGTTCCGGCGCGGTCGAGCGCTTCCCACAGCCGGCGCAGCCCCATGGTGAATCCCTCGGCGCGCATGTGGAGCCAGTCTACCTCCAGCCGCACTCGCTCCTCGTGCGCCTGCACGCGCCCGTAGTCGGCCAGTGAGACGATCTCGGCCATGGAGAGCCGGCGGCTTGAGCGCCACCG
This sequence comes from uncultured Planctomycetales bacterium, assembly GCA_964373825.1. Lineage (GTDB taxonomy): Bacteria > Omnitrophota > Gorgyraeia > Aquiviventales > Aquiviventaceae > CAYJWO01. The sequence continues at coordinate 2,484 of CAYJWO010000090.1, read as the reverse complement.
AGTCAGGAGGTCGTCGGCTGGCGGTGTGGAGTGCTGCATCCAGAGGGTCAACGAGAGATCGGCATCATCGACGGCGAAGAGTCGGGCGTTCCAGAGCACCCGCTCAGCCGCCGGGAGCGTGGGATCCCACACGTCCGCCTCGGAGAGGCTGCGCGCCGCGCACCACTGTGGGAGTGGTTCGCCGAAGAACCGCGCCTGCTTGGGGTCGTCGGGCACCTGCAGGATCACGCGGACCTGCGCGGGTTTTCCCTCCACGCGAACGGGTGCCTCGAAGAGCACCGTCCCGGGGGCCAGTTGGACGCGCCCCTCGTGGTCCGTCACGCCGAAGACCACCGCCCCTGCCCCCACCGACCACCCCGCCGTCGCACCCGCAGGCTCACGCAGGTCGCTGTACTCAACGAGCGCCGAGGGCCCCAACGTGCTGTGACGTCCCAGCAGGACGCTGTGATAGACGCGCGCGGACCCCAGCGCAACCGCCCCATCCACATAGGAATTGATCACCGGGGTGAAGCGATAGAGCCGGTGGGCCTCGGTCGGCGTCGTCAGCTCCGTCTGGTACTTGTCCATCCCCGCCCCGTAGTCCATGAAAATTGAGGGGTCGGTCGACACGTGGGTGAAGCCATGCCGGCCGTGGAACGCGCCCCAGAAGATCTCCCGGAGCCGGCGCTCGGGGTCGCTCTTGGCGCCATCGAGGTACGCCTCGCGATCCGTCTCGACCGCCAAGGCCGGCAGCCACTGCGCCCAGAGATCCACCTCGGCCGACGTCTCGGGTCGCTCGTGGACGGCGGGCAGATCGTGGATCTGGCCATCGGCGATCCGGACCCCCGCAAGCTCCGCCAGGGTCGCCATGGCGTGGCGGTCGAAGATGAGCAGCCCGTCATCGAGCTGGATCATCCCATCCTCGCCGATCGCCTCAGCGTGCTGCATCAGCGCCATCGAGGGCTTGCCAAGCCATCGCCGGACCGTGCCGTCGGACGCCGGGACCACGACCCCATGCCGTGCCCCCAGCGCGGCGGGTGCGCGGTGGGTCTTGAGGACGACCCCGCGCGGCTGGGTCGGCATGGAGGCCGGATCGAACACGAGCTGGGCGTCGCCTGGGACCACCACCAACCCCTCGTCCATGCGTCCCACGACACCGCTCATGGCCACAAACAGCTCATCGAATAGCGTCGAGGTGTGCGAACGCTCGTCCGCCTGGGGCCGCCGCGGCACGGTGGCGAAGATCTTGCCCATGATGGAGTGCATGGGCAGTCGCCGGCTTTCCCCGCCGGAAAGGAGGATCAGGTAGCGCCGGCCCGCAAACAGGTCGGCGAGCTGCTGCGGATCTTCGCCGGCCGCCCGTCGGCGGCGCCACTCATTGTGCGCGAGGCGCTTGACGAGCCGTAGGACGCCTCCCCCGTTGCCAATCGGACCGGAGATGTCGATGGTTCGGCGCAGATCTGGCGGGAAGACGCCGCGCTCGGCCCGCCGCTGCAGCTCGTGGCGATACCCGCGCGCCTGGTCCTCATTGGCGGCGGTCAGCATGAGGTCATCCAGCACGCTGGGGTCCTGACCGCGCAGGGCGGCGTACGCGACCCGCTGGCGATTCAGCGCCTCGGACAATCGCCGCTCGCGATCCCGCCGCTGCGCGAACGTCATGGCGTCGGTGCGCAGAGCGGCGGACGCATCAGGAGCGAGCTGCTGAGCCAGCCGCTCCCAGGCGGCCGTGTTGAGTCCGCCCTGCGACCGCACGACCTCGGGATCAAAGCGGGGGTGGCGCGACAGCGCCAGCACCTCGCGCACTCGCAGGCCCGTCCCGGTCCCGAACTCTCCCCACCGCCGCTCAACCGCGGGTCGAAGCTCCTCGGGGAGTGCCGCGTAGGCCGCGACCTGGGCGGAGAGCGCCAAGAGTTGCTCCGCCAGCTGTTCCTCGGGGAGCCGGCCCACCCCTGGGCCGCGCATCAGTTGAGCGCGCAGCTCGGCGAGGAGCGCAACGGGCGGCGCCCGGCTAGCCGGCAGCCGGACCAACTGCGGACTCACGAAGAGGACGTCGCGATCCGTCAGCACCCCCTCCGTCCCCGGCTCGCGCACGGTCTGCCGCCAGGCGAATTGCGGGAGCCGCTCGGCCCACCGCAGCTCGACCCCGGCGGCGGCGAGCTGCTCCAGCAGCTGCTGCACTTCCGGATACTGCCCCGCCAGCGTGGCCAGCCGTTTCGTGAACCGATCACGCTCTTGCGCCGCGGCCGGCTGCATCGGACCGTCGGGGGTCACCATGCCCAGCGCGAGCACGTGACTGATGAGGTCAAGGCTCCCCTCGTGGCCAAGGTCGAGGTCCAGGCCGGCGGCGGCGAGGAGCGGCCTGAGGGCCACGACCGCCAGCAGGAGGCTGGCGCGGTTGACTCCGCGGCGCAGGGTAGACCGGTGCTGCTGCCACCACCGGCGCAGGCGGGCATGCCAGCGCATGTCCTGCGCTTCCGGAGTGGGCGCGACGCGGAGCGCCTCGGA
>CAYJWO010000089.1:0-5032 GCA_964373825.1 uncultured Planctomycetales bacterium | reverse complement strand
GCACGATCGTCGCAACGTCCGCGAGTCGCGTCACAGCAAACTCGTCATCCAGCGATAGCCGCCCGAGGAACCCCAAGTTGTCCTCGAGGCTGACCCGCTTGATCCCGAGTCCTGTCGATCCCTGCAGACGCTCCGGCGGCGTTCGATCCAGCACTTCGCGCATGAGCCGCTTCGCGCGGGCGATGAGCTGCTCCGGCGTCTCGCCGCTCGGCGTCGACGATCGGGTCATCCCGAGCACCGGCGTAGCATACGGCATGGTGTCCGCAAAGATGCCGCCGAGGTCCACCCCCCAGAGGGCCGCCACGCCGATCACCGGCAGCAGCCACAGGAGCGGCTTGACAGGGGTACGCCGCCGACCTAGGATGTCCGACATGGATCGAGCACGCCAGAAGCCCAACGAACCCACCTGGAACGAGGTCAAAGCGCTCTTCGAGAGCCTCCGGAACGACATCGGGATCCTCGCCGAAGAAATTCGTGGTCTCAGTCCGCGCCTGGTGAACCTCGAGCGGCGGTTGGACGCGCTTGAGGAAGAGTTCAAGACCTTCAAGGTCGCGCTCTTCGAGCTCAGGAAGGACATGAGCGAATTCCGGAAGGACGTCACAGGCCAGCTCCACACCATCGACGAGCGCTTGGCCTCCGCCGAAACCAAGCTCCCCTCGTAGCGCCCCACCGCCTGCCAGTAGATTCCCAAGAGTGCTGCAACGAGCACGAGCGCTCCGACCACCCAGGGCAACGCAGCGCTCCAATCCACCCCTGAGAGATCCACACCGGTCGCCGGGCTTGAGGCGATCCCGGCCATCGCCGCCGCCGTGCGCTCGCGGAAGTGGGTGAGGCTGATGGTGGCGCGCTCCGGTTGGCTGGGGAACAGGACGGGGTCGGCCGCTGGCTCCAGGCCGGCGTGGCGCGCAGCACTCAGGAAGAACGGCCGCTTGACGATGTACTGATCGGTCAGCCCGTGGGCGAGGTAATAGGCCGGATCGAGCGAGCGCTCCGGATGCTCGGCCACCACCGCCGGGTCAATCGTGTGCAGCTCCAGCGTGAGCATCCCGTGGCGCGCGATCAGCGGCCGCCAGCGGGTGAAGAAGTCCACGAGGTTGAAGTAGAGCTCGTGGTTCGGGACGACCTGGCCCTGGTGCGCGAATGCCCCAGTCGCCAGCACGTCGTCGGGGACCTGCTGGAGCAGCGGGAGCATGTCGGTCATCCGTCCGACCGGCAGGCGCACGTACGGCCGGTTGTGAATGAGGAAGGTGTTGGTGTGCAGGCCGTCGGCCGGGTCGAGCCCGAGCCCGCGCAGCGTCTCGGCCAGCCGCTCGGGATCGTTGACATCCCCGAAGACGATGCGGTGTGGAATACCGGCCTCCGCGAGCGTGCGCCGCGTGGCTCGCCGGCTGGCGGCGTTGAAATCGGCGCCGACCATGAGGAGCCGGTAGCGCGCGGGGAGCCTGCGGATGAGCTCGCCGCGCCAGGTGTGGCGGAGGATCGTCTCGTAGGCGTGCCGGAGGAACGCGCCGTCGCCGGAGCCCATATCGCAGATGAACGACGGCTGCTGCTCGATAGGGCGGTTGAAGAGCTCAATGAGGAGCTCGTCAATCCGCTTGAAGTAGTTGGCGTGCGCGGCCCCGCTGCTCTTGACGTTGAGCTCGCGGTTGACGTGGGTCTCCTCGCCCCACCACGTGCGGCGCTGCAGCACGGTCGGGTCGCCGAAGAGCAGCTCGCGCATCTGCCCGTACGTCGGCAGGTAGGAAACGGGCACGCCGTAGGACCAGGCGAGCGACGCGGCCACGGTCCCTTGCGGGGTCAGCATGACGCGCGGGCCAGGGCCGTGGATCCAGCCGCGCCGCCAGAGCAGCGACAGCACGAGATCGAGCAGCGCGTGACGCGCGGGCACGCGATGGTGCTCAACCCTAGGCGGGTTGCCTTGGGTGAGCTCATCGAAGACGCTGGGCGACTCCCCACGCTCGAGGGTTTGGTAGAGCGTGGGCCACCACGCGCGCAGGCGCAGCCGGAAGACGATGGCGCGGGCCCAGCGGACCCACGCCGGGGTGTACCGATCTTTGAGCGCGATCATCGCCGGGCCGATCAGGAGGCCGTCGAGCAGCGTGATGAGCTGCCGGCGGACCGGCTCCTGCTGCGGTAAGACCGGCGGCAGGCGCCAGTTCGCGCCGGACCGTTCGACCAGGGTGCTAAACCGCTCGACGACCGCCTGCGGAGGGGCGCGGGCCGCGAACAGGTAGCGGGCCAGCTCCTGGACGATGGGGATGGCGTCGGTCACATCGCCCATGGCCTCGACCAAGTGCACCGCGGTCCGCCCGGCATTGGTCAAGGCGAAGCGCACGCCGTCATGGGCCGCGTCCTCGCTGCGGCTGACCCATCCGTACGAATCCAGCGTTCGCAGGACGATGTGCAGGTAGCCCGCGTTGCCCCGCCATCCGCGATGCTCCTCGATATAGTCGAGCAGCTCCGGCATGGTCACGCCGGCCGGACGCGCCCGCAGCAGCCCCAACACCCCGGCGTCCCGCAGCACGCTCAGCGCAGGGATGATGCCTAGCCCCGCATCGTGCGTGAAGATCGTGTTGCGCACGTGCGTGTAATCGCCCAGACCCCCGGTGCGCGCCATGGCAACCGCCACGTAATCCGCGCGCGTCCCTTGCTCACGTGGCGCAGCCGCACGCGTCCGGCGCCGCAGCGCACGCACGACCCACAGGACGCCGGCGATGAAGAGCAGCCCGCCGACCCAGTGCTCGAGCGAGACGTTCGAGAGGCCCAGCGGCAAGACACCCTGGAGGTACCCGCCGGTGCGATCGGACCCGGCGGCCCCGGGTAGCACGTAGCCGTCTTCCGCAGCGAGCGCGCGCCAGCCCGCTCGTAGCTGCTCGTTGGAGTATCCGCGCGCCTTCAGTACCCGGACCAACAGCTCCTGTCCAGCTGGATCAGGGCTGTCCGCCGTGGCCACGAGCACCGCCAGCTCGCTTAAGCCGCCGCGCGCGACGAGTCGCTGGAACGCCGCGTGGTCCGCCGATGCCGCGCCCTGACTCGGATCACCGACGGAGGCCAACGCGGCCGTCCGATAGCGTTCCACGGTGGCACGTAATGTCTCCACCACCTCCGGCGGAGCGATCGCCTCCACCCGGAGGAACTCGGACCACTCGGCGTAGACGTGCACGATACGGGTCGCTGCGGCGAGGACTTCCTGTCGCATTCGCCGCTCGGGGAGGCGATGGATGAACGCCTGAACGTCCGGCCGCTCAAGCACCGCGCGGTCCATCAAGAACGACCAGCCTGAGCGATCCAGGTGTGGCTGAATCGTCAGGCCCAGCTGACGGGCCTCCTGGAGGCTCAGGTCGTTGAACCGGCTGGCCATCTCGTCGAGATGATCCGCCAGCTTCTGCATCCGTCCTGGCTGGTCATACCACGCGCCGAGATGGTCGAGATCACGACGCAGGCTTTCCGCTTCTGCCCGCAGCGGCTCCACGTCCACGCGCCCCAGCGCCGCCTGGACTACTTCGGCCATCTCCTGCAACGCGACCGGCAGAGGCCACGCGACAGCGACCGCTGGTCGTATGGGATGTGGCGTGGAGCGGCGGCCGGCCTGCAGCCGCCTAATGAGACGGTCGAGGAACAACGTGAACAGCCGGCTGAAGAACGTCCCGACGGTGCCGAGCATGATCGCCGGCAGCGCGAGGCTCCAGACGCCGACAGCGACCGTGAGTCCAACGGCCACACCGGCGGCGAGCACGGTTGCGGCGACTGCGAGCCAGCGCGCGTCGCCCAGCCCCTGCTCGAGCCGATCCTCCCTGATCCGGTCGGCCAACGCACCCTCAAGGTCCTTCCAGAACGCGCGGTCGCCCCAGCGCTTCACCGCCATGGGAACAACCAGCGCGCCAGCGCCGGCCATCGCCAGCGCCTCCCTGAGCCGCCAGCGGCGCAGATCGCGCACGAGCCGCCGCGCCCTGTTCTCGTCCGATCGCCCGGTTGTCTTTCGCTCAGCGGTCGTCCCGATCGCCGACACTTCGTCGTAGGCGGGAAATCCCGGGATCGCGCCGGCTAGCTCCACCGCGGCACGGCCCCACCCGCCCTCGCCCGCCTCATGCAGCCGCTCCAGGGCCTCGCGGATCTCCGCCTTGCGCTCGGCCGCCGGAGCCATCGCCTCGCGCAGCCGCACCGTCCCGCCCAGCACGGCGTTCCCCGCCGCCTGCAACCCGCGCCACACGACGCCGCGCACCCACGCGCGCTGGCGCCCGGTCCACCGCCAGAACGCGCGCACCCCGAGCCAGAGACTGAACAGCTCGATGGCGAACACCCCAGCGGCGGCAAGCGGCGCGCTCCAGAACTTCACGAAGACCAGAAAATCGAACGTCGTGTGCGCAACGATCGCCGCCGGCAGCCCCGCTCTGAGCCGGACCACACCCAGCAGCACGCCCAGCACCAGATACCATGCGGTGTACGCGAGCGCGGGAGGAGGTACGCCCGGCGTCACCTCCGGAAACAGGTACGCCAAGTAGTGCGGCGCAGCGAAGGGGATCGCTTGCAGGAAGAGGGCGACGGTCGTGGCCCGCGACGGCGTCAGCCATCGGGTGAACAGGCGGCGCAGCGCCCACAGCACCAAGCCGCGCATGACCAACTCTTCGGACACGCCGGCCCGTACCGCCACGCTGAGCAGATCCAGGATGAAGAACGGCGACTCCCACCGCCCGAACGGATCGTAGAGCCGACGGAACTCGTCCAGCGGGCGCGGGACCACCAATTCCAAGGCGCGCAACACGCCTTCCAGCACGGAGCCCACCACCAACAACCCGAGCGCGGCGGGCAGCCCAACCGTCAGCGCCCGAGGCACCCCGGCGCGCACCCGCGCCCACGTCACCGGCGGCCAGCGATCGGGGTACCGCAGGGAGAGCAGATGAGCCCATCCCACCACACCTGCAAGCAGCAACATGGCGATGGTGATGGGACTGGAGAATGCCTGCGCCCAATCCACTACACCCAGCAGCGGCAGCGCGCCGTGCATGACGTTCCGGCCGCCGGTCCCTGAGCC
>CAYJWO010000088.1:1798-5104 GCA_964373825.1 uncultured Planctomycetales bacterium | reverse complement strand
CCACGACCAGACCGAGGCGATGACGATGGGCGACCGGATCGTCGTCATGAACAAGTCGCTCATCCAGCAGGTCGCGGACCCGGTGACGATCTACGAGCACCCGGTCAACCGGTTTGTCGCGAGCTTCATCGGAGCCCCCCCCATGAACTTCCTGCACGGGACGATCACGCGCGCCGCCGGGGTCAGCTTCGACGAAGGCACCTTCACCCTGCGGATCGTCGACGAGATGGCGGATCGGCTGGCCCCCTACGCGGATCGCCGCGTCGCCTTCGGCATCCGGCCGGAGGACCTGTACGACAAGCTGTTCATCGCCGACGCCCCGGCGGAGTGCGTCGTCACCGCCACCGTCGAGCTCGTGGAGCCGATGGGGTCGGAGGTGTACCTGCACCTGCGCGTCGGCCGCCACGCGGTCATCGCCCGGGTGGGGCCGCACGACCGGCCGGAAGTCAATCAGGACATTGACCTCGTATTCGACATGGGCAAGGCGCACTTTTTCGACGCGGAGACGGAAGCGGCCATCGTGTAATGCGGATCGCCAGCCCGCTCGCCTCAGCGACTGCGCGCCACTGGACCGTCGCCCTCGCGGCGACGGCGGTCTATGGCCTCTTCGCCGCCGCCATCATCGGCCACCGCACGTTCTCCGTGCCCGTCTTGCAACTCCTCAGCTTGGCCACCGCCGCGATCGCCACTTACGCCGCCTTAGTGCTGCCGCTGACTGGTGCGGTGATCGCGGCCGCCATCGGCGTCGTGTGGATCGGCTGGGCCTGGCTCGTCTCGCACCTGCCGGGCTTCGGCCTGGAAGCGGCCATCGTGATGGCGCTGCTGGGGATCGCGGTCTGGCAGCGCCACCGGTGGGACGCGCGGCTGAAATCGTTGCGGCAGATCACCAACGATCTCGACGAGGAGCGCGTCATCAAGAGCCAGGCGGTCGAGTCCGCCCGGCAGGGGTACACCGCACTCGAGAAGAAGCTGGCCCGGTACGCCAAGCTCCAGGAGATCGCGGAGCACCTGAGCAACCTGACGGACCTGGTGGCGATCGGGCAGTTGGCGGTCAGCCGGGCGTTTGAGCTCATCGGCAAGTCGGACGTCTGCCTCCTCTACCTGGTGGACCGGGAGCGCCAGGAGCTCTCGCTCGTCGCGTCGCGCAAGCGCGAGGGGCTGCGCAGCATCCACGCGAAGCACGGGGACCAATTCGACCGGCACGTCCTGCGGACCCACCGGCCGCTGCTGGTCAACGACATCCGCCGCGACTTCCGGTTCACCGTCGCCGTGTCGCCGGACCGGTGCACGAGCTCTGTGATCGCGTGCCCTCTCATGATCGCTCAGAGCGCCGAGGGCGTCTTGCGGCTGGACAGCGGCCAGCCCGGGGCGTACGGGCAGGACGACCTGCGCTTCCTCGACATCCTCCTGGACCTGGTCGCGACGGCGGTGACGAACGCGAAGCTCTTCGCGCGTACGCAGCAGCTGGCGGTGACGGATGGGCTGACGGGCCTGGCGATGCGCCGGCCGTTCCTGGAGCAGCTGGAGCGCGAGATCGCCCGCGCGACCCGCAGCCGGGAGGCGGTGTCCGTGCTCCTGCTGGACGTCGACCGGTTCAAGACGTACAACGACACCTACGGGCACACGGCGGGCGACCGGGTGCTCGCCTCGGTGGCGGAGGTCCTGCGCGCCACGGTGCCGCCGGACGGGCTGAGCGCTCGCTACGGCGGGGAGGAGTTCGCGGTGCTGCTGCCGCGGGCGGCGGGCGTGAAGGCGGCGGACGTCGCCGAGGCGGTGCGGCAGGGGATCGAAGCGCGCGTGGCCGGGCGGCTGCGCGGCAACGGGGAGCCGGTCACGGTGTCGATCGGTGTGGCGTCCTGCCCGACGGACGCCAAGGCCGCCATGGAGCTCATCCGCCTGGCGGACGAGCGGCTGTATCACGCCAAGCACCAGGGGCGCAACCGCGTATGTACCCAATGACGGTGGTCCACGGACAACGGTCCACTGTGCGGCGGCGATGGCGCTGCGGACCGTGGACCGTGGACTGTGGACGCCGGTGACGCCATGGTCTTGACAGGGTGCTGGTCGCTCGCGATGGTGGCCGGAATGCTCTGGTCCCGGTGGTGGACAGCCCTCCTGAGCTGTGCGACGGCCGCGGCGTTCCTGGCCAGCCGGTCCGGCGCGCTGGCCGACTGGACCGGCTGGGTGCAATTCGCGGTCTTGGTCGGCGGGCCGTGGCTGTTGGCGCTCCATCGCGCTCAGCAGCAGCGGCTCATCCGGCGGCTGCAGGCCAAGCAGGTCCAGCGGGGGGAGCGCGTGTCGGAGGCCGCGCGCGGCCTCCTGGCCTTTCAGGACGCGATCCGCCAACTCGAAGCGCAGATCGTCGAGATCACCGAGGTGTACCGTGTGACTCGGGAGACCGGCAGCGCCTTGCACCTCCAGGAGCTGTTCCAGCGATTCCTGCAGGTGGTCCCCCGGCTGCTCCACGCGCCGGCGATTCACCTCATCGACCTGACCGGCGATACCCCTCAGAGCCTGCGCGCGCAGCGAGCCACCGGCAACGGCATGACGATCAGCCAGGACCGCGGGGTCACCGAGTGGGAGCAGCAGCTCATCCAGGCGGTTCAGCGGTCAGGTGCTGCGGGAGTGCTCGATGGGACCGCACTGCCGGCCGGATTGCCGGAGGGGGTCGCGCGGGTGGCGTGGGCGCCGCTCATCCGTGACCAGCGGGCGATCGGCTTGTTGGTCGCCGGGGGGCTGCCCGCGTCCGAGGACAAACTGTTGACCATCACCGCCCACCAGGTGTCGCTGCAGCTCTCGCGGATTCAGTTCTACCAGCAGGTCGAATCGCTCGCCGTGACCGACGCGCTGACGGGGCTGTTCGTCCGTCGCCACTTCCTCGAACGGACTCGCGAGGAGCTGGGGCGTTCGCAGCGGCACGGGCTCGCGTGCACGCTGCTCATGGTGGACCTCGACCACTTCAAGGAGAAGAACGACACGTACGGGCACCTCGTCGGCGACGTGGTGCTGCAGGAGGCGGCGAAGCTGCTCGCCGGCAACCTGCGCGAGGTGGACTTGTGCGCCCGGTACGGCGGCGAGGAGTTCGTCATCCTCCTCATCGAGACGACGGGGACCCAAGCCCGGCCGGTGGCGGATCGCCTGCGGCAGCTCATCGAGGTCCATCCGATCCGGGCGTACGACGAGCGGGTGGCGCAGACGATTAGCGTGGGGCTGGCGGAGTTCCCCGGCGACGCCGCCACCGTCGAAGAGCTCATCGAGCGGGCGGACGCCGCGCTGTACGCCGCCAAGCGCGCCGGCCGCAACCGC
>CAYJWO010000088.1:0-1698 GCA_964373825.1 uncultured Planctomycetales bacterium | reverse complement strand
GGCTGAAGGCTTGCCTGGCTGACGGGTAAAGTAGCAAACGAGCCTTCAGCCTTGAGCCGTTGGCCTTCAGCAGCACGGATGTCGTTTACAGTCGGGGTGGACTTTGGCGGCACGAACGTCAAGATCGGCCTGGTACGGCCCGACGGGCGCGTCGTGGAGTTGCGAGTCGTTGCTGCGGCCTCGGCCGCGTCGCCCCGGACGTTCCTCGATGTCCTGCATCGCGTGGTCGCTGAGTGGCAGGCGGCCCATCAGGGCCGCCTGATTGGGATCGGGGTGGGGGCTCCCGGCCTCATTGACGTCCGGCAGGGGATTGTGCGGCGGTTGGTCAACGTGCCGGGGTGGCGGCAGGTGCCGTTGCGACGGCTGCTCGAGCGCCGCTTCGGCGCGCCCGCGGCGGTGGATAACGACGCCAACGCGGTGACGGTGGGGGAGTGGCGCGCCGGGGCGGGACGGGGTGCTCGGCACCTCGTGTGCTTGACGCTGGGCACCGGGGTGGGCGGCGGGCTCATTCTCGACGGGCGGCTGTACCGGGGTGCCTTCGGGGCGGCGGGAGAAGCCGGTCATCTGGTTGTGGATCCGCGCGGGCGGCGCTGCGCGTGCGGCGGGCGCGGATGCCTTGAGACGGTCGTTGGCACCTTAGGCATCGTGCGCGCGGCTCGCCGAACGCGGTGCGTGGCGGGTCGCGCGGTGACACCTGAAATGGTGGCGCGCGCGGCCCGGCGCGGCAGTGCCGCGGCCAAAGCTGTCTGGCGCGACGTCGGGTCGTGGCTGGGGGTGGGGATATCCACGCTCGTCAATCTCCTCAATCCCGATCGCATCGTGCTGGCGGGAGGCTTGGCCAACGCGTGGGGCTTGTTCCTCCCGTCACTCCGTGAGACAATGCGGCGGCACGTCCTGGACGGATCTCGGCAGGCGGCGAGGATCGTCCGGGGGACGCTGGGGCCGTCGGCTGGCGTGATCGGGGCGGCGGCGATCGTATGGGAACAAGCCGGTGAGAGGTGAGATGAAACTCTTTTTGGATTCGGCCAATCTGCGGGAGATCCGGGAGGCGGTCAGCTGGGGGGCGATCGACGGGGTCACGACGAACCCCTCGCTCGTCGCGAAGGAGCAGCGCGAATTCTTCCCGCTCCTCAAGGAGATCTGCGAGGTGGTCCAGGGCCCGGTGAGCATGGAGACGACGTCGCGCGACGCGGCCGGGATGGTCGAGGAAGGCCGGCTGTTCGCCGCGCTGGACCCCCACATCGTCGTCAAGTGCCCGCTCACCAAGGAGGGGCTCAAGGCGACGCGGCAGCTGACGCAGGCGAACATCCGCGTGAACGTCACCCTGTGCTTCTCGCCCTCCCAGGGGCTCCTGGCGGCCAAGGCCGGGGCGTACTTCGTCTCGCCGTTCGTCGGGCGGCTGGACGACATCAGCAGCGACGGCATGGGGCTGATCCGGGATCTCAAGACCATCTACGCCAACTATGGGTTCTCGACCCAGATCCTCGTGGCCAGCGTGCGGCATCCGGAGCACGTGGTCGAGGCGGCGCGGATTGGCGCGGACATCGCGACACTCCCCTTCGCCATCCTGGAGACCTTGGTCAAGCACCCCCTGACCGATCAGGGGCTCGACCGGTTCCTCAAGGACTGGGAGCAGCTCCCGGCGCACGTCAAGATGCGGCCGTCCACGCCGATGGCCGCGAGCACTTCCCGCCATTC
>CAYJWO010000087.1:0-5112 GCA_964373825.1 uncultured Planctomycetales bacterium | reverse complement strand
CGCTTGCGGCGATGTGGATGGGACGCCTGTCGCTCAAAATCTACTGCGTGATCGGGCTCATCCTCCTCATGGGGATCGTGAAGAAGAACTCGATCCTGCTGGTGGACTTCACCAACCAACTGCGCGAACGCGGCCGCGGGGCGCGTGAGGCGCTCATGGAGGCGTGCCCGCTTCGGCTGCGGCCGATCCTCATGACCTCGGTGTCCACCGTGGCGGCGGCGATCCCGCCGGCCCTGGCGCTCGGCCCAGGGGCCGAGACCCGCATCCCCATGGCGATCGCGGTGATCGGCGGGGTGACGCTCTCGACCGTGCTCACCCTCTTCGTCGTCCCGTGCGCCTACAGCGTCTTCACCCGCTGGGAGCACAAGCGGTACGGCACGCCGGCGCCTGAAGATACGGCGCTCGCCTCCGTCTGATCAGCGCCTGGACTGATCCGCACCTGGCTTGTGCGGACTGGGGCTTGCTGGTATCCTACTGGTGCTGATGAGCCTCTTCGTCGTCGCCTTCGGTGCCTGCCTGTTCTTAGCGTCCGGGTACGTCCTCTACAGCCGCGTGCTGGTCACCTGGTTCGATCTCTCGCCGACCCGGACGACCCCGGCCCATGCGCGCAAGGACGGCGTGGACTTCGTGCCGGCCAAGGCGCCGCTGCTCCTGGGCCAGCACTTCTCCGCGATCGCGGCGGCCGGCCCGATCGTCGGGCCGATCCTGGCCGGATTGTGGTTCGGCTGGCTGCCCGCGCTCCTGTGGATCCTCTTCGGGGCGGTCTTCCTGGGCGCGGTGCACGACTTCGGGGCGCTCGTCGCCTCGGTGCGCCACCAGGCCCGATCGATCGTCGAGATCGTGCGGGAGCAGCTCGGGCCCCGGGCCCATCTCTGCTTTATGGGGTTCGTCTGGCTCTCCCTCGTCTATGTCATCATCGCGTTCACCGACCTGACGAGCGCCTCGTTCGTCGAGCCAACGCACGGCGGCGGGGTCGCCTGCTCCTCGCTCTGGTACCTGGTGGCCGCGGTGGCGATGGGGGGCTGCCTCTCCAGGCTCCACATGCCGCTGCCGCTTGCGACTGTACTCTTCGTGCCGGTCGTCGGGCTCATCATCTGGTGCGGCCAGGCGTTTCCGATCACCCTGCCTCCGGTCGGGTCCATCCGGCCGCAGCTCATCTGGAACGGGATCATCCTGGTCTACTGCGGCATCGCCTCGATCATCCCGATGTGGCTGCTCCTGCAGCCCCGCGGGTACCTCGGCGGCTTCTTCCTCTACCTGACGCTGGGGGCCGGGATCATCGGGCTCTTTCTTGGCGGCGATCGCGTGCAGTATCCGGCGCTCCTCGGGTGGAGGGGCCCGCAGGGGTTCCCGCTCGTCCCGATGCTGTTTGTGACCGTCGCCTGCGGCGCCTGCTCCGGGTTCCACGGGATCGTCAGCTCCGGCACGACGTCGAAGCAGGTCAGCACGGAGCCGGACTGCCGCTTGGTGGGCTACGGCGGGATGCTGCTTGAGGGGCTGGTGGCGGTGATTGCGCTGGCGACCGTCATGGTGCTCATCCCCGGGGATGCCGCGGCGACGCAGCCGCCGGACCGCATCTACGCGAGCGGGCTCTCCCACTTCGTCGAGCAATTCGGCGTCTCCCGGGAGTTCGCCCGCTCGTTTGTCCTGCTCGCCTTTGCGACCTTCATCTACGACACCTTGGACGTCGCGACCCGGCTCGGCCGATACGTGTTGCAGGAGCTCACCGGCTGGCAGGGGCGGTGGGGCGGGATCGCGGCGACCGGCTGCACACTGGCGCTGCCGCTTCTCTGCGTGAGCCTGACCCTGACGGATGCGGCCGGGAACACCGTCCCGGCGTGGAAGGTGTTCTGGACGATCTTCGGCGCGTCGAACCAGCTCCTCGCAGGGTTGACGCTGCTGACGATCACGGTGTGGCTGAAGCAAAGCGGCCGGCCCTTCTGGATGGCCGCGGTGCCGAGCGCCTTCATGCTGCTCATGACGCTCTGGGCGCTGAGCCTCCTGACCCGTCCCTGGGTGGCGGCGCTCTTGCGCGGCGAGTGGACGGCCAACTGGATCGCCATGACCGCGGTCGTGCTCATGGCGCTCGCCGTGCTCGTCGTCGCTGAGGCGGCGCGGGCGCTCGGGCTCGTTCCTCGACGGTGATGCATCCCTGGCACGCCGTCGTCCTCGGCCTCGTGGAAGGGCTCACCGAGTTCCTGCCGATCTCCTCGACCGGGCATCTCATCCTCACCGCCCACCTGCTCGGCCTGCACGGCGAGGCGGTGAAGACCTTCGAGGTCGTCATTCAATCCGGCGCCGTCGCCGCCGTGCTCGGCCTGTATGCGCCGCAGGTGGCGGCCATGGCGCGCGGGGCCGCGGGCCGTGACGCCGAGGGGCGGCGGCTGCTGCGCCGTCTGCTGCTCAGCTTCCTCCCCGCGGCCGTGGTCGGGCTCACGCTCTCCCGCGTGATTAAGGCATGGCTGTTCGGGGTCTGGCCGGTTATCGTGGCACTGGCGGTGGGCGGGGTGCTGATGGTGCTGGTCGAGGCGTGGCGGCGTCCTCCGCTGCGGGCGGATCGGACGCTGGCATCGATCACCGCGCGTGAGGCGCTCCTGATCGGGCTGGCGCAGTGCCTCTCGCTGTGGCCGGGCCTGTCACGGTCGATGGCCACGATCGTGGCCGGGATCCTCGTGGGGCTCCCCGCCCCCGTCGCCGCCGAATACAGCTTCCTGCTCGCGTTGCCGACTCTGGGCGCAGCGACGGCGCTGGATCTGCTGCGCGGGGGGGCGGCGCTGCTGGCGGGGGTCGGGCTCGTGCCCATCGGCCTCGGCTTTGCCGTCGCGGGGCTCATCGCCGCCGTGACGATCCGCGGCTTCGTCCGCTATCTCACCCGCTGGGGCCTCGCCCCGTTCGGCTGGTACCGGCTCCTCCTCGCGGCCTGCGTGTGGGCGGCTACGTCCGTTTGAACTGGCGCGCGAGGTCGGCGGCGGTCAAGGTGAGAATGGTCGGCCGGCCGTGAGGGCAGGTGAAGGGGTTCTCGCAGCGGGCGAGGCGCCTCACGAGGGCGCTCGCCGCCTCCGGCGCCATGCTGTCATGGGCGCGGACCGACCGGCGCTTGCACGCGATGAACGCCGCCAGGGTATCGGTCCGCGTCTCCACGGCCGTGCGCATCGCGCCCTCCTCCTGCTGGTCCAGCGCGGTTCGCAGGAACGTGACGGGGTCCTGATCGCCGAGGATCGCCGGGCAGGCCCGGATCACATACGCCCGTTCCCCGAACGGCTCGATCTCGAAGCCGATCCGGGAGAGGAGCGGGAGGGCGGCCGTGAACCGCTCCACCTCGCGTGGGTGCAGCTCGAGGACCGCATCCATGAGCAGCGGCTGGCGCTCCACCTGTGCGGCGCGCAGGTTGGCGGAGAGCGCCTCAAACATGACCCGTTCGTGCGCCGCATGCTGGTCGATGACCAGCATGCCCTCCTCCGTTTCCGCGACGAGATAGGTCTGGTGGACCTGCCCGAGGAGCCTCGTGACCTTCAGCCCCTCGCGGAGCGGGATCGGCTGCGGCTCCGGGGAGGAAGCGGCGTAGAGGCGGGGCGGCTCCCGGAGCGTGAAGAGTCGGCCCGCGGGAGCGACGTCGGCGAGGAGGGGGGCGGCCGGCCCCGCGGGATCCTGCCCGGCGATCGATGTCGCACGGGCTGTACTGGGGGCAAGACGGGGGGCCAGGGACGGCTCCTGCCGCAAGCGTTGGCTCACCAAATCCCGCAAGAACGTCTTCACGTCAGCCTCGTTGGAAAGCCGCACCTCCTGCTTGGTCGGATGCACATTCACATCGACGCGCTGGGGGTCGATCTCCAGGAAGATCAGCGCGGTCGGAAACCGGCCGTGCATGAGGAGCCCGTAGTAGCCGTCTTGGAGCGCGTAGGAGAGGGAGAGCGCCCGCACCCAGCGGCGATTGACGAACCAGCGCTGCCCGCTCCGGTTCGCCCGCGCGATCGCCGGCGTCCCGATCAAGCCCCGGACGCGCGTCCCGCCTGTGCGCCCATCCAACTCCAGGCATTGCCGCGCCATCTCCTCGCCGAGCAAGCCAGCGGCGCGGGTGCGCGCGCGGTCGGTGGGCAGCACGTCCAGTAGGGTGGAAGGGCCGCCGGTGAGCGCGAACCGGACGCCGAGATGGGCGAAGGCGAGGTTCGAGATGCCATCGACGACATGCCCGAGCTCCGTCGCGTCCGATCGAACGAACTTCCGGCGGGCCGGCGTGTTGAAGAAGAGATCCCGGACCTCGACCACCGTGCCGCGGCGCGGCGCGCAGGGTCCGACCGACACGGGGCGCCCGCCCTCGATGCGCACCTCGGTGCCGGACTCATCGTCCGGCCGAGCCGTCGCCAAGCGCAGCCGCGAGACGGCGGCAATGGAGGGGAGCGCTTCCCCGCGGAAGCCGAGCGAGGTGAGGCGCCACAGGTCCTCGACATGAGCGAGCTTGCTCGTCGCATGCCGCGCGAAGGCGAGCTCCGCGTCCTCCCGGCCCATCCCGGCGCCGTTATCCGCGACGCGGATCAGGCTCTTGCCGCCGTGCGCGATCTCGATTTCAATGACGGTGGCGCCGGCATCCAGCGCGTTCTCGACGAGCTCCTTGACGACCGAGGCGGGCCGCTCAATGACCTCGCCCGCCGCGATCTTGTTGGCAATCGCCTCCGGGAGGACGCGGATGATTCCCATCACGCCGGCCCCGCGCGGCGGCGCAGCTCCTCGCGCCAGCGGGCGAGCAGCGTGAGCGCCTCTCGCGGTGTCATGGCATCCGGATCAAGCGCCTGGAGCTCCTCGAGCAGGCGAGGGGACGGGGCGCTGGGTGTCGCCGGCTGCGAGGGCGCGCCCGCGGAGGCGGCGGCTTCCCGCTCGATGATCCGCGTCGCCTGCGTATTTTCCTGCTCCAGAATCCCGAGGATCTCCTCGGCCCGTGTCGTCACCGTGGGGGGGATCCCGGCCAGGCGCGCGACATGGATCCCATAGCTTTTGTCCGTGGCACCGGGCACGACCTTGCGGAGAAAGACGATCCCCTCGCCGGTCTCCCGGACGGTGATCGTGTAGTTCTTGACCCGAGGGGAGTGGGCCTCGAGCTGCGTCAGCTCGTGGTAG
>CAYJWO010000086.1:0-5154 GCA_964373825.1 uncultured Planctomycetales bacterium | reverse complement strand
GCAGCCACAGTGTTGGATGCGCGATGCCAAGCAGCCCGTTCGGTCCGCCGGTCCAGCGGTCGAGGTTCGTCACGGCGATCCGGACGATCTCGCCGAACCCCAGCGTGACGATGGCCAGGTAATCGCCGCGGACGCGGAGTGCTGGCAGTCCCAGCGCGACACCGGCGAATCCGGCGACCACCCCGGCCGGCACCCACCCGGCCCAAAACGGCCAGTGCCAGTGGAGGTTCGTCAGGGCGTACGTATAGGCGCCGATGGCGAAGAACGCCGCGTACCCCAAATGGAGCAGGCCGGTCAGGCCGACGATCAGGTTGAGACCGAGGGCGAGGACGGCGAAGAGCAGCGAGGTCGTCAGCACATCGACGTGATACGGGTTCAGGAACAGCGGGAGCGCCAACGCCACCACACCAAGGACTACACCGCTCATGCGCGCTCCGCCCCTCGACTTCGCTCGGGACTCCGCGCGCAAGAGGTCATTTCAGGCGCGCTCCGCGACCCGTTCCCCCAGCAATCCGGTCGGCTTGCACAGCAGGAGGATGACGAGGACGACGAACGCAAAGACGTTCTTCCACTGCGCCGAGAGATACCCGGCCCCCAGCCCCTCCAGCAACCCCAGCACGATCCCGCCGACCATCGCCCCCGGGAGATTGCCGATGCCGCCGAGCACGGCGGCCGTGAACGCCTTCAAGCCGACGAGATAGCCGTCGTGGAAGTTGATCGTGTTGTAGTGCAGCCCGAAGAGCAACCCGCCCACCGCGGCGAGCGCTGAGCCGATCACGAACGTCGCGGCAATGATGCGGTGGACCGGAATCCCGAGCAGCGCGCAGGCGGTGAGGTCCTGCGCGGTCGCGCGCATGGCGCGACCGAGGGTCGTGCGCATCACGAACAGGTGCAGCCCCACCATGAGGAGGCCGCTGCCGGCCCATACGATCACTTGCATGAGGCTAATCGTCACCCCACCCACGTCCCAGTGGACCAGCGGCACCGCCGCCGGAAACCGCCGGTCGGTCGCTCCGTAGAGGAGCATGATGGCGTTCTGCAGCAGGAACGACATGCCGATCGCCGTGATGAACGCGTTCAGGCGTGGGGCGTGCCGGATGGGGCGGTAGGCGGCGCGTTCGATGAGAAAGCCCAGCGCGGCACAGCCGATCATCGCCCCCGCGCCGCAGAGGAGCAGCAGCACCCACCATGGGAGGGTGAGCCCCTGACAGAGGAGGAGCACGGTCAACGCCACGTAGGCGCCGACCATGAACACCTCGCCGTGGGCGAAGTTGATGAGCTGGATCACCCCATACACCATCGTGTAGCCCAGGGCGATGAGCGCGTAGATGGCGCCGAGGGTGAGGCCGTTGGCGAGCTGCTGGCCGAAGAGCTGGAGGGGCGTCATGCGGCGTTTACGCCGGCACGCCGTCAGTCCCAGGTCGCGGTCTTGACGAAGGCGAAGCGGCCGTCGCGGACGGTGAAGATCCCGACGTCCCGAACGAGCGAGTCTCCCTTCTCATCGAAGTTCTGCGGGCCGAACAGACCAGGGTAGTCCTTCAGCGTCTTCATGGCGGCCAGGACCGCGGCGCGGTCTTTGGCGCCCGCCTGGCGGATCGCCCAGAGGGCGATGCGCGTCGCCTCGTAGGCGTACGCGGAGTAAGAGCCGATCGGGCCGTAGCGTTCGGTGTAGGCGGTGATGAACGCTTGAGCCGTCGGCACCTGGTGGATGTCGGAACCGATCGTCGTCAAGTAGGCGCCTTCGGCGACCTCCGGGCCGGCGAGGTCAATGAGCGTCTGATCAAACAACCCATCGCCGCCCATGAAGACGCCGCCGAGGCCAAGTGCGGCGCGCTGCTTGATGAGCAGAGCACCTTCCGGGAACATGCCGGCAAAGTAGATCAGGTCCGGGTTGAGCGATTTCACCTTCGTCAAGATCGGCATGAAATCCTTGTCGCCTTGCGTGATCCCCTCATGTCCGAGGACGGTCGCCCCCAACGCCTGGAGCTTCCGCTCGAGCTCGTTGGCTAGCCCGCGGCCGTATGTCGTCATGTCGTCGAGGATGAAGATGCGCTGAGCCCCTAGCTCGTTGACCGCGAAGAGCGCCGCCGCCGGCCCCTGAAGGTCGTCCGTCGCGCAGGTGCGATAGAAGGTGTCGAACCCCTGGCGGGAAATCTGCGGGTTGGAGGAGACGGGGCTAATGTTGAGCATCCGGGCGGCGTGGTAGATGGCCGACGCGGGCATCGTGCATGAGGAGTTCAAGTGGCCCACCACCGCCACGACGTCGGGGTCGGCGACCAGCTTCTTCGCGGCGGCCACCGCCTGCGTGGGGCTGCGCTGGTCGTCGAGTGCGACGAGCTCCAATCGCTGTCCTGGCAGGATCGGCCCGTCGGCCTGTGCTTGCTCCACGGCAAGCTCCACACCATGCAGCATATCCTGGCCCTGGGGGGCCTGATCGCCGGTGAGCGGAGCGACGAAACCGATCTTCACCACCGGCTCTCGCGGTCCGCAGCCGGCCGTCAGCAGTACCGCCGCCGCCCACCGCCAGACGTGCGTCACTTCGACGTGCCCTCCATGGCAATCTGCGCGGTGGCCGACGCCAAGGGGGCGCCCACGACCCCGCCGGAGACGACGAACTTCAAGGCGTCCTCGACCGACAGCTCCAGGGGAATCACCTCGTCCTCCGGCACCATGACGATGGGCCCGCTGAACGGCGACGGGGGGTTGGAGACGAGCAGGATGAGAAACCGTTGCGGCTTGCCGTTGACCTTGGCGGTCGTCTCGTTGGTCACGAAGGCCAGCGCGTACATCCCGTTGCGGGGAAACTGCACGAGAACCGTCCGGCGGAACTTCGTACCCGGCCCGCCCTCGCCGAACAGGAACTCCGAGAGCTGCTTGACGGTCGGGTAGATCTTGCGCACGAGGGGCAGCCGCATGAGCCACGCTTCGAGCGTCCCGAACACCAGCCGGCCGAACACGTGGACGGAGAGCACCCCGACGACCAGAATGAGGAGCACGGTCACCAGCAGGCCGAGCCCGGGAATCTGAAATCCGAAGTACTGGCCCAGCAGGCTGTCGGCGAACTGGAAGATTTGGACCAGCAGCCAGAGCGTGACGGCGACGGGAAAGAGGGCTGCCAGCCCGGCGAGGAAGTACCGGCGCAGGAGACGACCGACTCCTGGCGGCGCTTGCGGCTGGCCCTTCGACGGGGGTCGGGAGGGCGTACTCATCGCGATGGCGTCAATGCTACTCTCGGTCCTGCCATTCGTCAATCAGCACCGGCCAGCAGGTTGAGCGCCGCACCCGCCCGGAACCAGCGGACCTGCTCGTCGGTCAGCGAGTGGTTTAGCCGAATGGTCTCGTTCACCCCGTCGGCATGGTGGAGGACCGCGCTCAGCTCGCGGCCCGGGGTGAGCGCTTGGAGGCCCTGCACGCTGATCCGATCGCCGGCGCGGACCTTCTCGTAGTCGCCGGGATCGGCGAAGGTGCACGGCAGGATGCCCTGCTTCTTGAGGTTGGTCAGGTGCAGCCGCGCGAAGCTCTTGGCGAGCACCAGCCGGCAGCCGAGGTACCGGGGCGACATCGCCGCGTGCTCTCGGCTGGAGCCCTCCCCGTAGTTCTCGTCGCCCACCACCGCCCAGCCGAACCCTTCGGCCTTGTAGTGGCGCGCCACCTGTGGCAATGGCGTGGTCTCACCGGTCAGCAGATCAGTCGCCGTGCCGGTCTGCTTCGTGAACGCGTTCTCCGCGTCCGTGAACAAGTTGTCGCTGATGCGGTCCAGGTGCCCGCGGAACCGCAGCCACTTGCCGGCCGGCGAGATATGGTCGGTCGTGCACTGCCCGCGCACCTTGATGAGGATCGGCAGCCGGTCGAAATCGCGCCCGTCCCACGCGGGAAACGGTTCCAGGCGCTGCAAGCGCTCGCTGTCCCGGGGGATGACGACCTCGACGCGACGCCGCTCGGCCAGCGGCTTGGGTGCCACAAAGCCCGCGTGTCCGGCCGCGAATCCCTGCGAGGGCAGCTCCGGCGCCTGCGGGGGCTGCAGCGTCACCCGCGTCCCCTGCGGCCCTTCGAGAGTATCGGTGAGCGGATTGAACCGCAGGTCCCCTGCGAGTGCCATCGCCGTCACGATCTCCGGGCTGCCCATGAACGCGAGCGTCTCGGCGGTGCCATCGTTGCGGCGGGGGAAGTTGCGGTTGAACGACGTGAGGATGGAGTTCACCTCGCCCGGTGTGATGTCGTCCCGTTTCCACTGACCGATGCACGGCCCGCACGCGTTGGCCAACACCGTCCCGCCGATCGCCTCGAGGCTGTCCAACTGACCATCGCGCGCGATCGTGTGCTTGATCTGATCCGATCCGGGGGTGATGAGGAAGTAGCAGCGGGCCTTCAGGCCCGCGCGGCGCGCCTGCTGGGCCACCGCGGCCGCGCGGCCGATGTCCTCGTAGGAGGAGTTGGTGCAGCTGCCGATGAGTGCGGCTTTGATCTGCGGGGGAAACCCCTCCCGCGCCAGGTCGTTCGCCAACTGGGAAATCGGCCGGGCGAGGTCGGGCCGGCGGGGGCCGACGATGTGCGGCTCCAGCGCCGAGAGGTCGATCTCCACGATCCGATCGAAGAACCGCTGCGGGTCCCGCTCGACCTCCGGGTCGGCGGTGAGGTGAGGCGCGTGTGCCTCGGTGAGCGCGGCGATCGCCGCTCGGTCGGTCGCCCGCAGGTACGTCGCCATCCGTGCGTCAAAGGGAAAAATCGACGTCGTCGCCCCGAGCTCCGCCCCCATGTTCGTGATGGTGCCCTTGCCCGTGGCGCTGATGGACCGCGTCCCCGGGCCGAAGTACTCGATGATGCAGTCGGTGCCGCCCTTGGTCGTCAGGATTCCGCAGAGCTTCAGGATCACATCCTTGGGCGACGTCCAGCCGGCCAGCGCGCCGGTGAGGCGGACCCCGATGAGCGTCGGGCACTTCACCTCCCACGGCAGCCCCGCCATCACGTCGGCCGCGTCCGCCCCGCCGACGCCGATCGCCAGCATCCCGAGGCCGCCGCCGTTGGGGGTGTGGGAATCGGTCCCGATCACGAGCCCGCCGGGAAAGGCATACGTTTCCAGGACCACCTGATGGATGATGCCGGCCCCGGGTTCCCAGAAGCCCATGCCGTACCGCTGGGAGGCGCTGCGCAAAA
>CAYJWO010000085.1:0-5231 GCA_964373825.1 uncultured Planctomycetales bacterium | reverse complement strand
TCCGCCCCGCCCTCCAGCAGATGCGTCGCAAAGGAGTGGCGCAGCGTGTGCGGGCCGATGCGGCTGTGCGGCAGCGACGCCGCCGTCGCGTAGCGCCGCAAGAGCTGGAAGACACGCTGGCGGGTCAGGCGCCCGCCCCGCCGATTGACGAAGAGCGCCGTCGCTTCGGGATGGCGCGCGACCAGCCGCGGCCGCTCCTGCTGCAGGTACCGGGCGAGGGCGTCCAGCGCCCGGCGGCCGATCGGCACGACGCGCTCCTTGCGCCCCTTGCCCAGGCACCGCAGAAACCCGGCGTCGGCGTTGACGCTCTGCACGTCCAGCGCGGTGAGCTCCGAGACGCGCAAGCCGGAGCCGTAGAGCAGTTCCAGCATCGCCAAGTCCCGAATGCCTAAGCCCGTCGACGGTATACCGGTCAGCAGCCGCTGGACCTCGTCACGCCCCAGCGTCTGCGGCAGCCGCTGCCAGAGCCGCGTCGCTTCGATGAACGCCGTCGGATTGCGGGAAATTTCCTGTTGCCCCTCCAGGAAACGAAACAGCCCACGGACCGCCGCGAGCCGCCGGGCCACCGTGGCGGGACTGCTGGCCGCGCGCTGAACCTGCAGGAACTCCCGGACGTGCACCGGGCGCACGCGCCCCAGGGTGCCAAGGCGGCGCGATTCGAGAAACCCCTCGAAGCGAGCGAGATCCTGCCGATAGCTCGTGATGGTCGCGGGGCTCAGGCCCCGTTCGAGCTGGAGGTGCGCCAGGTACGCTTCGGCCTGCGGGCGCATCAGCGTTTGATGTGATCGTCGACGTCACGCCAGAAGAAGTCCCGGTGGATGTCTCGCGCTTGCCGCTCGAGCACCCGCCGCAGGGCGTCCACGCGGGCGATGGTCAGCGAGTGCGCCTGCAACTGCCGGGTGATCGCTGCCCGCTCCTGCAGCACCGTGCTGAGCGCCACGGCGCGCTCCTCCTGCAGGAGATCCCGGAGAGCCTGCAGCTCGGCGAACGACGTCTCGGCGCTGCGCGCGATGCGCTTGAGGTTGATGGACCGGTCCTGCAGCGCTTCGAGGAGCTGCGCGTTCCAGTAGTCGAACATGAGGTAGTGCTTCCGGTAGCGATCCTCCGGGGTAATGAGCGTCGTGTAGTCTTCAAACGTGATGATCGGCGTCAGGCGCTCCTGGGTCAGTTTCGGTTTGCGCGTGAGCTTGCGCTGGAGGGCCTCGCAGCCCGTCAGTGCAGCAAACAGCAGGCAGCCAGCAGCAAGCAGGTTCAACCGGCCGAAAGGCTCCTGGTGGCTGGTCGCTTGTTGCCGGTCGCTGAACTTACTGTCCAACCAGTTTCTTGAACTGGGTCTCATTGAGGATCGTGACCCCGCGCTGCTGGGCCTCGGCAAGCTTGGAGCCCGGCGCCTCACCGGCGACGACGTGGGTGGTGGACGGGCCGACGATCGAGGAGGTTTTCCCGCCGAGCTGCCGTACGAGGGCTTCCGCCTCCGGCCGGCTCATCGTCGAGAGGCCGCCGGTGAACACGAACACCCGCCCGGCGAATGGCTTGGGCCCCTCAACGGCCGCCTCCGTCAAGCGGACCCCGGCGGCGGATAGCTTGTCGAGGACGCGTCGCGTCGCGGGCAGCCGGAAGAACTCCGCGATGCTCTTGGCCACGACCGGCCCGATCTCCGGAATGTCGTCGAGCGCCTTGACATCCGCCGCGCGCAGCCGCTCCATCGACCCGAAGCGCTGGGCGAGCACCCACGCCGCCTTCTCCCCGACATGCCGGATGCCGAGGCCGACGAGGACGCGGGTGAGGCCCCGACGCTTGCTGGCGGCGATCGCGTCGAGCAGCTTCTCGGCCTTGCGATCGGCGAACAGCTCCAGCTGGAGGAGGTCCGACGCGCGCAGCCGGTAGAGGTCGGCGATGTCTCGGACCATCCGCCGCGAGACGAGCTGCTCCGCCACGACGTCCCCCAGCCCTTCGATATCCATCGCGCTTCGGCCGGCAAAATGGATCACCGCCTGCACCGCCTGCGCCGGGCAGGTCAGGTTGAGGCACCGGACGGCAACGTCTTCCGCCTTCGCCTTCGCCACCGAGGCCCCGCATTCCGGGCAGCGGGTTGGCAGACTGATCGCGCGCTCCGCGCTGGTCCGACGGCGCTCGAGCACCTGGATCACCTGCGGGATGACGTCGCCGGCCCGCTGGATGACCACCGTGTCGCCGATCTTGAGGCCCAACCGCTTCACCTCGTCATAGTTGTGGAGCGTCGCACTCGCAATCGTCACCCCTCCACAGCGGACCGGTTCGAGCTTCGCTACCGGGGTAATCGTCCCGGTCCGTCCGACGGAGGGGAGGACGTCGAGCACGCGAGTCGTCGCCTGGTGGGCGGGGAACTTGTAGGCAATCGCCCATCGGGGGGAGCGCATCGTCATGCCCAGCCGCTCCTGCAGGGCCAGCTCGTTGACCTTCACGACGACGCCGTCCGCTTCGTAGGCAAGCCGCTCGCGCTGCTGCATCAGCCGGCGGTATTGCTGCACGACCTCGGGAAACGTCTCGCAGCGGACCGCGCGATCCGTAATCGGCAGGCCCATCGCCCGGCAGACCTGCAGGAAGTCCCAATGCGTCGCAAACCGACGGCCGTCCACGACGCCGGCGGAATGGACGAAGAAGCGCAGCGGCCGCTGCACGGTGATCCGCGGATCCTTCTGGCGCAGGCTGCCGGCGGCTGCGTTGCGGGGGTTAACGAACGTCTCCCCGCCCTGACGCTGGGCCGCCTCGTTGTACCGATGGAAGGCCTCCTTCATCATGTACACCTCGCCGCGCACCTCCAGTCGCAGTGGAACCTCGCCCTGCAACCGCAGCGGGATCGCCCGGATGGTCCGCACATTGGCGGTGACGTCTTCTCCGGTGAGGCCGTCGCCGCGCGTCGCACCCGACACGAGCTGCCCGCGGTCATACCGGAGGGCTAACCCCACGCCGTCGATCTTCAGCTCCACGGTGTAGGTAGGCGTCTCGCCGCCGAGCCCCTTCTTCACCCGAGCCTCCCATGCGGACAGCTCCGCCTCGTCGAAGGCGTTGTCCAGCGAGAGCATCGGGGTTGCGTGCCGGACCTGCCGGAACGCGTCCGCGGGCACCCCGCCGACCCGCTGGGTCGGCGAGTCGGGCGTGATGAGCTCCGGGGCTTGGGCCTCGAGCGCTTGGAGGGACCGGAAGAGCGCGTCGTACTCGGCGTCGGACACCTCCGGTTGGTTCAAGACGTAGTAGCGGTAGTCCTGGCGGCGGATGGTCTCGCGCAGCCGCTCGATTTCCCTGGCGATCGAGGAGGCGTGCCCCGAGCGGACCATCAGCGCCCCACCGCCAGCCGATCCGCCAGAAACTCGGGCAGCCCCGCGGCCCTGATTTTCCGCTGGGCGGCGGCGATGTCGTAGGCGACTCGCTGGATCGCCACTCGATGGGTCGCCGTGTCAATGAGGGCGAGGCTGGCGCGCGGGTCCCCGTCGCGCGGTTGGCCGACGCTGCCGGGATTGACGAGCAACCGCAGCTGGTCTGGTGCTTCGGTCCAGGTCACGTCGGCGAGCTCCGGCGGATGGGCGAGGATCCGCAGGAGGCGATGGCTCGACCGGTCGTACTCGATGATCACCGGGATGTGCGTGTGCCCCACCAGGCACACCGGCGTGCGGCAGAGGGTGAGCGTGTCCACCGCCTGGGCGGCGTCCACCAGGTAGTCGAATCGTTCCGGGTGGCTGAGCGTTCCGTGGACGAGCGTGCAGGGGCCGGCTGTCGCCGTGAGGGGGAGCCGCCGCAGCGCATCGAGATCGGTAAAGCTCAACCGGTCGCGCGTCCACTCCACCGCCGCCTTGGCGGCTCGATGAAAACCCTCGAGCGCGCAGCGGCCGACGCAGGCGAGGTCATGGTTGCCGCCGACCATCACAGCCCGCGCCGCCGCCAGTCGCTCCAGGCATGCGGCAGGATCCCCGCCGTATCCGACGATGTCGCCCAGGCAGAGAATCTCGTCGGCGGCAGCCGCGGACGCGGCGTCCAGGACGGCGGTCAGGGCTTCGAGGTTGCTATGGATATCGGAGAGCACTGCGTAGCGCATGGGTTGAACGTGCGCCGCCAATCGTAGGCGAAGCTAGTAACGGATCTCGAAGTCCTCGAACTGTTGGGACGGCCGGCCCCAGGCGATGTCTTCGTCGCGGATAAAGTTCTTCATGGGCCCCTGCCGGATCGCCTCCAGGAGCTGCGCGAGATTGGCCTCCTCGCCCTCCGCGATGAGCTCGACGCGGCCGTCGCGCAGGTTCTTGATCCACCCGCCGATGCCCAGTGCCGAAGCCAGCTCTTCCGCCGTCATCCGAAAGCCCACCCCCTGGACGCGACCGGAATAGAACACATGGACCTGCTTGCGCATCACCGCATCAAATCAATCGGGGCGGTGGCCGGGAATCTTGGGGACAGCCACCGGATTCAATCCTCAATGAGTGAGTGGCTTCAGAGGATCGTTGACTCAACGAGGAGGGGTGCCAATTTCCTCAGCACGTCAGCCATGGTGTCTGCTGGCACCGTGCAGCAAAAACGAGCTCTTCTCGCCTTCCAATCCAGACTCTTAACTTGGTCGGCCAATACGACCCCTCGCACCTCTAAGCCTTCTGGAATGGATACCTCAAACGGGTATCCTTTGACTTGAGTCGTGATCGGACACACCAGAGCCAGTCCAACTTTCTTGTTGTAGAGTGCTGGCGACAGAATCATGGCGGGTCGGTGGCCCGCCTGCTCATGTCCAGCGTGAGGAGTGAAGGTCAACCACACAATATCGCCACGCTTGGGACAATACGAGTCGGCCATCACCCCACTTCCTGACCGACCCGTCCTCCCCAGTCCAGTTCCGCGTGACGATTACGCTTCGTCACCCCTCTGAGCAATTGGGCCAAGGCATACTGTGGCTGCCGTCGTGGCTTCACGACGATCTTGCCTGCAATCAGAGCCACGTCCACGATAGAACCCTGGTAGAGACGGATATCCTTTGCCACCGACCGAGGAATCCGCACAGCCAGGCTATTGCCCCACTTTTGGATCGTCGTATTCATGTTCGCCTCCCCATATGACGTATATACAATGAGTATACGATTTCTTGCGATGAATGTCAACCCCTCTCGTGACTTCTATGTCCCGCCCCCGGCGCTCCATCACTGCGGATCCTTTCCGGCCTTCTCGGCACGACGCTGAGCGCGGGCAATCCGACCTTCACCGGCGTTGAACGC
>CAYJWO010000084.1:0-5232 GCA_964373825.1 uncultured Planctomycetales bacterium | reverse complement strand
TGGCCGCGGCAGTGGAGCGAGCGGCCCTGCTGTGTTGAGACGAAGCTGGTCGTCCGCCGGGAGCCGATCGCCTGGCATCTCTTCGACGTGACGGTCATCGAGCCGGTCAAGCGGGCCGTGCGCCTTGGTCGGCTAGCCCGCCGGCTCACCGGGGTTCCGGTGCGCGCGCTCAACCTGCGACGCGGGGAGCTGCCCGACACCGCGTTCTTCACGAATCGCGACCTCGAAACACTCACGCCCGACGCGGTGCGCTGGGGGCCCAGTCGTCCGGAGGATGCGCCACAGCCCCCACTGACCATCACGAAGCCAAAGAACGAAGGGAAGACTCCAGGATTCTTCGCTCGGGACGCGCGCGGCATCGGCTACCTCTTCAAGTTCGACCCAGTGGAGGCTCCGGAGCTCCTCTCGGGGGCCGAGGCCGTCAGCAGCAAGCTCCTCCACGCGCTGGGCTACCATGTGCCGAGCTACGAGATCGCCTGGCTGCGGCCCGAGGAGCTGGCGATCGCGCCGGAGTTGACCGTAGAGCACAATGGTCAGCCACCCCGGTTCACGCCCGAGCAGCTGCGAGCGCTGCTGGAGGGGCGCGTCCACGACGGCCGGGTGCGCGCATCGGCGAGCCGGCTGCTCGACGGCGAGATCCTGGGGCCGGCGCGCTTCAAGCGGTTCCGCGACTGCGCGGAGCTGCGAGCGCTCAAGGTGGCCTACGCGTGGCTGAATAACATCGATGCCAAGGATCACAACTCGCTGCTGGTGTGGGACGGCGAGCGCACCGTCGGGTACCTCATCGATTTCGGGACGTCGCTCGGCGCGGATGCGGGCACTGGCGGCCCGAAGGATGCGTGTGCTGGCTGGAAGTACCTCGTCGATCTGAAGGAGGCATCGCTGGACGTGGTGACGCTTGGGCTGCACCGATCGGTATGTGACACCGCGGGACGGCCGGTCAGTCCCAGCATCGGCTTCATCGCTCCGACGGTCGATCCGGATCGCTGGAAACCCTACGCGCCGAATGTCGCGTTCCTGGAGATGAACGAGGACGATGCGCGGTGGATCGTGCGGCGCATGGCGCGCCTGACGCGCGAACACCTGGAGGCGGCGGTGGCCGCCGGCCAATACAGCCGTCCGGAGGACGCGGTCTACCTGGTCAACGTGCTGGCGTCACGCCGGGACGCGATTGTTGAGGAGTACCTAGAGGATGAGGATGCCATGACGGCGGTGGCCGTTCGGCCGAAGGGAGAGCCCAGATAATTTTGGCGTATCAACGGCACCGGCCGCGCCTCCACGCGACGGCGTTCGTGGCACCCGGCGCCGATGTGATTGGCCGCGTCTCGCTCGCGCGGGACGCCAGCGTCTGGTTCGGCTGCGTGCTGCGCGGCGACGTCAACCGCATCGTGGTAGGCGCCTCGACGAACATCCAGGACGGCTCCATCCTGCACGTGGACGACGACCACCCCTGCCTCATCGCGGACCACGTCCATGTCGGCCACCACGCGAACCTCCACGGCTGCGTCGTGGAACGGGGGGCGATGATCGGGATCGGGGCGATCGTCTTAAGCGGAGCGCGCGTGGGGGCAGGAGCGATTGTGGGCGCGGGGAGCGTGGTGCTGGAAGGAACCCGTGTGCCGCCGCGCACGCTGGTGGTCGGTGCTCCCGCCCGGCTCGTGCGGAAGGTCACCGAGCGCGATCTCGCCTACGTCCGCCGCTGGGTCGCCAAGTACGTGCGGCTGGCTCGAGCGTACCGAAGTGGCCTAGTGGCTCAGTGGCCCGGTGACCACTTAGTCACTACGCCACTGGGCCACTGATTCCCTGGGTTAATCGCGAGGGCCGGGCATGGGGGGCACGGGGACTTCGCGGACGGTCTCACGGACCGTCTCCGCGCGGATCTCGCGCAGGCGGTCCGGCACGGCGGGCCGACGTTCGAGCTGAAGCTCCGACACCGAAGTCAGCAGCTTGCCGGTGGGCAGGATCGCCGTGACGCTCGCCAGATCGATCAACCCTTCCACCGTCTGATTGCGCAGAAGCACGTCGAATTGGAGGAACGGCTTTCCGCTCAATTCAGTCACGCCGGACAACCGCACTCCTGAGAGCTGATTGCTCTCATCGGGATGGACACTGAAGACGACATCGTAAGTCTGGCTGGGGCTGAAGGAGAAGCCGGAGCCGACCGACGCGTCGCGCGCCTGCGCTGTTTTGGTCAGCTCCTCATCGGCCGGCACAGACCCCGCAACAAGTAGCGTCGCCAAGACGATCAGCCAGTGCGTTCGACCTCGCATCGGTCACGACCTCCTCTGAATGCGCAATGGGCGAGAGAGGATTTGAACCTCCATGGGTTGCCCCAACGGCTCCTGAGGCCGTCGCGTCTGCCAGTTCCGCCACTCGCCCGTAGTGGCGCCAGTATACCGACGGCCTCGAAGCAGTGTCAACGTAACCCGCCCGCTGTATAATCGAACCCGCCATGCACCTTGGACTCACCTACGATCTCCAGACGGACCCCGGCGATCCGCGGCAGGCGGAGTTCGATCCGCCGGCCACGATTGAGGCACTCGCGCAAGCACTCGCCTCGCACGGGCACGACGTCGTCCGGCTGGGCAACGCTAATACCCTCCTGCGCGCGCATCCGCGTCCGGGTGACGTCGACCTCGTCTTCAACATTGCGGAGGGCACCGATGGCCGCTGCCGCGAAGCCTCGGTCCCGACGCTGCTCGAGCTGTGGAGCATTCCGTATGTCGGCGCCGATCCGCTCGCGCTGTCGCTCGGCCTGGATAAAGTCATGACGAAGCGGATCGCCCTCGCGTGCGGCCTGCCGACACCCCGCTGGACGGCCATCGAATCCCCGGACCACGCGCAGACCGCGTCGGTGCCGCCGTTTCCGCTGATCATCAAGCCTCGCTGGGAAGGTTCGGGGCGGGGGATTGACGCGGGCGCTGTTGCCCGGGACCGCCCCGCTCTCGTCGAGCGCGCCCGGTGGCTGTGGGCGGCCTGCCCGGGACCCATGCTCGTCGAGGAATTCCTGCCGTGTGGGGAGCTGACGGTGTGCGTCATCGGCAACGATCCGCCGCGGGCCTACCCGCCGATTCAGCGGTCGCTGGATCCCACCAGCCGCCTCTCTTGCCACGTCGTCCGCCCAGCCCCGATCACGGTGGAGCATCCCGTCGTGCTGGACGCCGTCTGCGACACACAGGCACGAGCGATCGCGCTGACCATGTTCGAGGCGCTTGGCTGCCGCGACGTCGCCCGGGTTGATCTGCGGATTGATGCGGCCGGCCGACCGTCGTTCCTCGAAATCAACCCGCTGCCTTCCTTCGATCCTGCCGGCAGCTTCGGCTTGCTGGCGGAGTCGCTCGGCCGGACCTACGCGGACCTCGTCGGGGACGTGCTCGACGCCGCGGTGCGTCGCCTCGGAGTCTCGGCGCATGTCTGAGGTGTACCGCCACCCCCACGCGTACGCCATCGGCTACCGGTGGAACACGGAAGCCGAGTGCGATTTCCTCGAAGCGTGCCTGAAGGCGCACGGTCCGAATCATCCCACCACCTGCGGGTGGTCGCCGGAGGCGACCGGCGCGCGGGGCGCGCCGCGCACCGCTGGTGCGCCCGGCAGGTGGTGGGACCATCCGCACCACCTGCCGGAGGCCGCCCGTGGCGGCCCCGCACACCACGTCAATAGCCTTCGTTGTGCGGCCACGGCGCCTCACGCGAAAGCGAGGAGGGGTGGCGCCGTGACCGGCAGGTGGTGGGACCACCCGACGCGCCTGTTCGATATCGGGTGCGGGGCCGGCCGGCACCTCTTCGAGTTCGCCCGGCTCGGTTATGAGGTGACCGGGATCGACAAGACGCCGGAGATGGTCGCCTATGTCGCCCAGCAGGCGGCTGCACAGCGCGTGTCGGTGGCGGTACGCGAGGGCGATCTGCAGCACCTCAGGGTGCCGGGCCCGTTCGATGCGGCGTATTGTTTCATGGACACCTTCCGCTTCCTGCTGACTATCGACGATGTGCTCGCGCACCTGCGCGCCGTTGCCGAACGACTGGTCCCTGGCGGGCTGTACCTGACCGATTTCTGGATCCCGCGCCAGTGGGATCAGGCGGCCAGCGAGATTCATCAATGGGAGCAGACCGAGGGGGACACCACGGTGCGCGTCTGCTATCTCCAGCACCCCGACTCGATCGATCCGGTGGCCCAGACGTTCGAGGACGAGCTGGTCTTCGAGGTGCAGCGTGATGGTGAGACACACACCATTCGCGGCGGGCGCACGCGTACCCGCCTGATCCTGCCGCAGGAGTTTGCGCTCCTCGTCACCCAGTCGGGCGCGTTCGAGCTGCTGGGGGTGTTCAGCGGGTTCGACCTCGCCCAGCCGCTGGCCGCCGGGAACCTGTCGTGGCGGATGGTCAGCGTCCTGCGGAAGCAATGAGTCGGCACGGCCTCATATGCCAGTGGAGGGTGTTGCGTGTGGGGAGAGGGCTCCCGGCAGGCCCCGCGAGCGACTCGCGGGCGTCAGCCCGGCGGAGGCGGACGAGCTCTCCTCCACGGCCGCCGTTGTCCGACGACCCCCGCGGCTTCGCCTGGCGAAGCCAGCGACGGGGGGAGGAGTTCGGCGGCCGGTCCGCCGTCGCCGGGCGCCCGGACGCCCGCGTCGGAGCGAGCGGGCTGCCGGGAGCCCACGTCACCCATCACCGGAACTCACGGTTGCCGATAGGGTGCGCTGGTCATGGGTGAGGAGGAGGTCGTGTTCGCCACGAACCGCAAGGCGCTGCGCGACTACGCCATCCTCGAGACGTACGAGGCCGGAGTCGAGCTCAAGGGCACGGAGATCAAATCCATCCGCCAGCGTCGGGTGAGCCTCGACGGCAGCTTCGCCCGTATTGAAGGGGGGCAGCTGTTCCTGTATAATATGCATGTCAACCCGTACGCGCAGGGCGGGCGGTGGAATGTTGATCCGCTGCGGCCGCGCAAGTTGTTGATGCACCGCCGCGAGATCGAGCGGCTTGCCGGGCAGCTGACGGGTGCTCGGACGACGCTCGTCCCCTTGCGGCTGTATCAGAAGCATCGGGTCGCGAAGGTCGCGCTGGCTCTCGCCCAAGGCAAGCGCGTGTACGAGAAGCGCGACCGCCTGAAGGCGCGCGAGGTCCTGCGGGACATCCAGCGGTTGACCCGGCAACGTCAGCAACGGTTTGAGTAGGTGAGCAGGGGTTCGAATGGGGGCGATGAGTCTCGATTCGGGCCGGTGGGTCGTGAGGGGC
>CAYJWO010000083.1:0-5337 GCA_964373825.1 uncultured Planctomycetales bacterium | reverse complement strand
CCCCGCGCGGCCCCTCGATCAAGCCCGCATCCCCCACCTGGCCGCCGGACTCCCCATAGAAGGGTGAGTGGTCCAGCACCAACCCGATCGCCTGGCCTTCGCGCGCCTCGTCCACCCACCGGGCGCCATCCCAGAGGCCGCGCAAGCGGCTCTCGTCCTCGAGGCGGTCGTACCCGATGAACTGCGCGTCCTTCGGGGCCAGGTCCGCGATCGCCTGGCGCACGTGGAGCATTTCGCCGACGAATACGCTACCGCCAAACTGGCTCCCGGCCCGCGACCGTTCCTGCTGCGCCTGCAGGGCTCGAGCGAACCCTTGACGGTCGACGGCCACCCCGTGCTCGCGCGCGACATCCTCCGTCAGCTCCAACGGGAACCCATACGTATCGTAGAGCTTGAACGCCTCCTCACCGGGCACCAAGCGCGCGGACCGGTAGCGCGCGAGCAGGTCATGGAGGCGGTTCGTACCGGCGTCCAGCGTGTCCATGAACTGCCGCTCTTCCTGCTCGACCGCCTTGCGAATCACCGCCCGCTTGTCCGAGAGCTCCTTGGCGTACGGTGACCCGTGCATGGCCTCCTCGACGGCGGGGAGCAATGACGCCAGGAACCCGCCGGTCGTGGGTGCGACGCCCAGCGCCGCGCGGCCGAGGCGGTGCGCGCGCCGGATGAGCATGCGCAGGACATAGCCCCGCGACTCGTTCGACGGCAGCACGCCCTCGGCGATGAGAAAGACAACCGCCCGCAGGTGATCGGCGATCGCGCGCTGCGCGAACACCGAGGACGGGCGGCTCGGAGCGTTCTTCGAGAGTGCTTGGACCGCCGCCATGATCGGCGCGAAGAGGTCCGTGTCGTAATCGGTCGGCACCCCCTGGATCACGCTGGCCAGCCGCTCCAGCCCCATCCCGGTGTCGATGTTCTTGCGCGGCAGCGGGTGCAGCTGCCCATCGGACTGCCGATCGAACTGGGTGAACACCAGGTTCCACACCTCGACGGACCGCGGCCCACGGATCGTCCCATCCGCGTCGTAGTAGATCTCCGAGCAGGGACCGCAGGGGCCGTTGGGCCCCTCGGCGGGGGCGTTGGCCGGCCAGAAGTTGTCCGCTTGGCCGAGGCGCACGATCCGCTCCGCGGGGATCCCCAGCGCTCGCCAGAGCCGCAGGACCTCGTCATCCTCCTCGTAGAGGCTCACCCACAGCCGATCCGCAGGAAGTTTTAGGCAGAGCTCCGGCGTCTCGCTGCGCATCGTCCCGGCGAACTGCACCGTCCCGGTCAAGAACTCCCAGCCCCAGCGGATGGCGTCCGGCTTGAAGTAGTCGCCGAACGAGAAGTTGCCCAGCATTTCAAAGAACGTATGGTGGTACGCGGTCTGGCCCACCCGCTCCAGGTCGCCGGTTCGCAGGCACTTCTGGCACGACGCGGCCCGCGTCAAATCGGTCCGCTTGCCCAGGAAGCGGTCCTTAAACTGGTTCATGCCGGCGGACGTGAAGAGCACCGTCGGGTCGCCGCTGGGGATCAGCCCGTCGGTGGGCACGACGGCATGCCCGCGCGCACGGAAAAACTCCAGGAACCGCCGCCGCAACTCAGCGCTCTGCATCAAGGGGAAGTGGTGTCGTCCACCACGGGCAGGACCTGCCGGATGGTCTCCTCGTCAAACCCGCGCGCGGCCAATCGCCGGCTCAGCCGACGCGCCACGGCCGCGCGCCCGCCGCGCAGGGCGTGGGTGACCAGCGCGCGGGCGCGTAGGAGGTCAGTGCGAACGAGCGCTTGCTGGTGTCCCGCTCGGTCGACCACCGCCGGCGGGAGCCCTTTCGCCAGGAGACGAAGGCGGATCGCCGCCCACGCGTATCCCTGCCGCGCCCACTGCTCGGCCCATAATCGCGCGCAGGCCCCGTCATTCAGCCAGCCGCGTCGCTGATAGGCCCTGATCGCCGACGCGATGTCGGCGGCCGGCCACTCCCGGCGCGCCAGGTAGGCGTGCAACTCGGCCGTCGAACGCACCCGGCCGCGGACGTACCGATCGGCGCGGGCATCCATGGGTAGCACGGCGTGACGCGATCCGCGTCATGACGCCGGCTTGATCACCACGTAGCCGCGCTCGGTCCGCACCATGGCGAGGCCGTTCGGCGCGATCGCCTCGACGGCCCGGCGATACTCGTTGAGGTTGGCCACCGGCCGCCGGTTGACCTCGTTGATGACGTCTCCGGGCCGCAATCCGGCGGCCCCCGCGGGGCTGTTCGGCTCCACCTCGACTACCACGACGCCGGCGGTGTCCGACGACAGGTCAAACTGCTCCGCGAGGTCGGGCGAGAGAGCCGCCACCCGCAGGCCGCGCCAGGCGGCAGCAGACGTTTCGGCATGACCTCCAAGATCCGTTGGCCGCGCGCCGATCTCCACCGTCAGCATCTTCACGTCGCCGTTCCGACGGACCTTCACGGCGACATTGCGCCCGGCCTTGGTCTGGGTCACACGGTCCACCAACGCCCTCGCATTGGCGATCGCCTGACCGTCAAACTCGACGACGATGTCGCCCGGTTGCATCCCGGCCGTCTTCGCGGGGCTGCCGTCCAGCACCTGGTACACGAGGACCCCCTCCCGGCTGTCCAGCTTGTAGTACTCGGCCACCTCTGCCGAGAGATCCTGCACCTGAACGCCCAGCCACCCGTAGACCACCTCGCGGCCCTCCACGAGGTGCTCGAGGATGCGTTTGGCTTTGTTGATCGGGATCGCGAAGCCGATGCCTTCGTTCCCGCGGGAGCTGGAGAGGATCGCGACGTTGATGCCGATGACTTCCCCCCGCAGGTTCAGCAAAGGCCCGCCGCTGTTGCCGGGGTTGATCGCCGCATCCGTCTGGATGAGGTCCGAGTAGTCCCGGTCCTGCCGCGCCGCCCCCGGCAATTGCCGATGGAGGGCGCTCACCACACCCACGGTCATCGTCGGCTCCGCCCCAATGGATGCCGGGGCCATCGGCCCGACGAGTCCGAACGGATTGCCCAGCGCGATCGCCCACTGCCCTGTCCGCACCGTCTCGGAATCGCCGAGCGCAGCGATCGGGAGGTCCTTCGCCTTCACCTGGACGACCGCCAGATCGGAGCGGCGGTCCTTGCCTTTGACCTCGCCGGTCAGCTCCCGGCCGTCGGCCAAGGTGACGGTGATCTTGTCCGCGCCGCTGACGACGTGCTCGTTGGTCAACACGAACCCGCGCGCGTCAATGAGCACGCCGGATCCGAGCCCGAACCGGCGGAACTCCTGCGAGGGGCCCTCCCCGTAGAATCGCTTGAAGAACTCGTCAAACGGGTCTTCGCCGGGGCCAAAGCGGAAGAAGGGCGATTCATGCAAGTACGTCCGGACCCGCTCGATCTGCTCCGTCGAGATGCTGACCACCGAGGGGCCTACCTGTTCCGCGATGCGGATGAACGCGGACTCCAGCGTCTCGGCGTCCGCGGAGGGCTGCGCGGCGCTCAACGTCCCCCGCTGTTCCTGGGCCGCGGGCCAGAGCCCCCGCGCGCTCGACTCGTTGCGCTCGCCGAAGAACGCCGCCAGCGCCAGCGCGGCCACGGCGACTAGCCCGAGCCAACGCAGCAATCGTGTCATGTCACGCCTCCGTCCCGGCGGGCACCGCCGCGCTCTCGGCGGGCTTGGCCGCCTGCCGACGAATCTGCTCGTCCAATTGCCGCATGAGCTTCGGGTTTTCCTTCAGGAACGCGCGCGCCGCCTCCCGCCCCTGGCCGAGCTTCGTCTCGCCGGCCGCGAGCCAGCTGCCCTGCCGCTGGACGACGCCAAGCGTCTCCCCAACATCCAGAAGGCTGCCGGACTTCGAGATCCCTTCGCTAAAGAGGATGTCGAACTCGGCCTGGCGAAACGGCGGAGCGACCTTGTTCTTCACGATCTTCGCGCGCACACGGTTGCCGACCGCCCGGTCGCCGACCTTGATCGACTCGATGCGCCGCAGGTCGATTCGCACTGAGGCGTAGAACTTCAATGCTCGGCCGCCCGGGGTCGTCTCCGGATTGCCGAACATGACGCCGATTTTCTCGCGGAGCTGGTTGATGAAAATGCAGCACGTCTTCGACCGGGCGATCGCGGCGGTGAGCTTGCGCAGCGCTTGGCTCATGAGGCGCGCCTGCAGCCCGACGAACTGGTCGCCCATCTCGCCTTCGATCTCGGCGCGCGGGACCAGGGCCGCCACCGAGTCAATCACCACCACGTCCACCGCGTTCGAACGCACGAGTGTCTCCGCGATCTCCAGCGCCTGCTCCCCGGTGTCGGGCTGCGAGACGAGGAGCTCATCGAGGTTGACGCCCACCGTCTTCGCGTACGTCGGGTCAAGCGCGTGCTCGGCGTCGATGAACGCCGCGACCCCGCCGGCGCGCTGGGTCTCCGCAATAATATTGAGGCTCAGCGTCGTCTTCCCGGACGATTCCGGCCCGAAGATCTCCACCACCCGTCCCCGAGGCACTCCCCCAATCCCCAGGGCCAGATCCAGCGCCAACGACCCCGTTGAAATCGCTGGGATCTCGAACTTTGTCTCCTGCCCCAGGCGCATGATTGAGCCCTTGCCGAACTGCTTTTCAATCTGGCTCAGGGTCAGCTCGAGCGCCTTCTGCCGATCCAACCGTTCCCGTTCCTTCTCTCGTTCCGCCATCGCGCTACTCCTTCTTGTCCGCTCCGCACCCACCCCGAGCGAACGTTCGCACCGTTGAATGCCTTATTATACGTGAGGCGCTCTTCCCTTGTAAAGCGCAGGCCGCCGCGCCGCCCATGCTATAATGGGCGCGAGATGCAGGCAGAACTCCTCACCATCGGCGCTGAGCTCACCAGCGGTGTCACGGTCAATACGAACGCCGCCTACCTGGCCCGCCGCCTGGCGGACCTGGGCATTCCCTGCCGTCGGCATGTCACGGTCAGCGACGACCCGATCAGCCTTGGGCGTGCGCTGCGGGAGGCGCTGGCTCGGTGTGAGGTGCTGGTGACGACCGGCGGCTTGGGGCCAACGTTTGACGACGTCACCATGGAGGCTATCGCGTCAGTCACACACCGCCCCCTCGTGTATGCGGCGAAGGCTGCTGCCCAGATTCGGCGGTTCTACACCAGACGACATCGAAGGCTCCAGCGCGCGGCCCTCCGCCAAGCCTAT
This sequence comes from uncultured Planctomycetales bacterium, assembly GCA_964373825.1. Classification (GTDB taxonomy): domain Bacteria; phylum Omnitrophota; class Gorgyraeia; order Aquiviventales; family Aquiviventaceae; genus CAYJWO01. The sequence goes on along the minus strand of CAYJWO010000083.1, from coordinate 206 downwards.
CTTCCTCGCGGTAGTACGGCACTCCCCAACCCCCTCGGCACAGCCCCTGGCCTGTGGTTGCCCTTGCCGCGTTCGCTCATCGTCGCCCTCCCTGGCGTGCCGGCAGAGATGCGCGCGATCATGGAGCGACGCGTGGTGCCTCGACTTAGACGACTCGGGCGAGTGCAGACGATCAAGAGCGTGACCGGCGAGTTGCTGGTCCGGCT
>CAYJWO010000082.1:1178-5369 GCA_964373825.1 uncultured Planctomycetales bacterium | reverse complement strand
CGCTCGGGACCGAAGAGCACGATACACATCCAGGACCCGATGGCGGAGATCGCCACGTTGACCACGTTGTTCGCGATGAGGAGGGTGCCGATCACACGGTCGAGGTGCGTCAGGACGTCGTAGGTCAGCCGGGCGCCGCGGTGCCCCTGCTCCATGAGGTGGCGCAGGCGCACCTTGTTGATCGCCAGGATCGCCGCCTCCATCGCGGAGAACGATGCGGACAACGCCAAGAGGACCACGAGGCCGACGACGACCGGCGGGCCTACAACCATCGATGCTTGCGGAAGAAGAAGAGCATCACCGGTACGGTGCCCAGGATGAGCAGGCTGAGGGCGTAGTAGATCCCCCGGGGACCGAGTGCCGGGTGCTCGCCGAAGTTCATGCCGAAGATCCCGGTGACGATGATCAGGGGCAGCGCGAGTGTCGCAAATGCGGTCAGCGTCTTCATGATCTCGTTGAGCCGGTTCGACACGATGGTCGCGTGCGCCTCGAGCATCATGGTGTTGACCTCGCGGCAGGCGTCCACGAGCTCGCTCATGCGCAGGAGGTTGTCGTAGATGTCCCGGAAGTAGACCGCGTGCTCCGGCCGGATGAGGGTCGCGTCCCCGCGATTGAGCCGGGTGACGATCTCCCGGTGGGGGGCCAGGGTTCGCCGCAGCGTCATGAGCTGATGGTAGATGCTGAGCAGCTCCTGCAGCATCTGCTCCGTGGAGGCCGTGGGGAGCTTCGTCTCCAGCTCGTCCACGCGGTTCTCCACCTCCTCGAGAATCGGCAGGTAGCTGTTCAGCAGCGAGTCGATGATCGCATAGCAGAGGAAGTCCGCGCCGCGCGAGATGATGGGGGAGTTGCGCTCGACCCGGCTGCAATCGTCCTCGATGCTGCGGATCGGCCCGCTGCGCACCGTGACGAGGAAGTTGCGGCCCAGGCAGATGTCGAGCTCCACCGTCTTGAGCCGCCCGTCGACGCGCTGGAGCCCGTAGAGGACGATGAAGAGGTAGCGCTCGAACTCGTCGAGCTTAGGCCGGACGTTCGGCATGATGCAGTCTTCGACCGTCAGGGGATGCAGCCCGAAGTCCTCGAGCAGCAGCTCGATCTCCCGGTCCTCCGGCCCCTCGATATCCACCCAGAGGACGTGATCGTCCTTGGCCAGGGCCTGCCGAATCGCGTCGGGCGAGAGGCCGCAGATGACGGTGCCGGCCGGCTGGCGTAGGTAGGAACGCAGCATGGCTGGACTCCTTCTATGGCGATGTCCGGCTAGCACCGTACCAGCCGTGCCGCCGAATCGCGCGCTCAACCGCTTCAGGCACGAGATACCGGATCGACCGGTGGGTGGCCAGGCGCTGGCGGATGTCGGAGGATGAGATGGCCACCACCGGCATCGGCAGCGTGACGAGGCCGGCTCGCCGCACGATGCGGCCGCCCGATCGGGCGGCTACCGCAACGGTGCACAACCGCTGGAGCTCCTCCCAGGCCCGCCAAGGCACCTCGAGCAGGTCGGCCCCAAGAAGCAAGAAGAGTGTTGCCTGTGGGAATCGCCGGCGCAAGGCGCGCACCGTGTCAATCGTATAGGAGCGCCCCCGCCGCCGGAGCTCCATGTCCGAGGCGGCGAACGCCGCCTGCCCCCTGATGGCGCAGCGCACCAACGCCATCCGCGCTCCCCCGGGCAGCAGCCCGCGAGCCGGCTTGTGCGGCGGCCGCCCGGCCGGGATGAACAGCACGCGGTCCAGCCGCAGCGCCTCCCGCGCGGTTTCCGCCAGCAGTAAGTGCCCGTCATGAATCGGGTTGAACGTCCCGCCTAAGATCCCCAGTCGCAGAGCGGTCATTCACGCAGTTGCCCGGTTCCACGAACGACGTACTTGTAGGTCGTCAGCTCTTCGAGGCCCATGGGGCCCCGCGCGTGCAGCCGGTCGGTGCTGATCCCGATCTCGGCCCCGAGCCCGAACTGGAATCCGTCGGTGAACCGGGTGGACGCGTTGACGTAGACCGCCGCCGAGTCCACCCCCCGCACGAACGCCTCGGCCGCCGCGGCATCCTCGGTCACGATGGCGTCGGAGTGCGCCGAGCCGTAGCGGGCGATGTGGTCCACCGCCGCCTCGACCGACGGCACCACTTTGACCGAGAGGATGAGATCCAGGTATTCGGTGGACCAGTCCTCCTCCGTCGCCGCCTTGAGGTCGGGCACGATGGCGCGCGTCGCCTCGTCCCCCCGCACTTCCACGCGGGCCTGCTGGAGCCGGGCGAGCACGTCCGGCAAGAAGCGCGCGGCGACCCGCTCGTGGACGAGGAGCGTCTCCATGGCGTTGCAGGTGCCGGGCCGCTGGCACTTGGCGTTGACCGCGATGCGCGCAGCCATCGCGAGGTCCGCCTTGGCGTCCACGTAGACGTGGCAGACCCCCTTGGCGTGCTTGATGACCGGAATGCGCGACTGCTCCACGATTTTTCGGATCAGCGCTTCGCCCCCCCGGGGGATGATGGCGTTGACGTCCTCATCCATCCGCAGCAGGACGTCAACCCCGGCCCGCTCGGCGGTCGGAATGAAGCCGATCGCGGCCGCCGGCAGCCCCGCCAACGCCACCGCCTGTTGCAGGGCCGCGGCGATCGCCTGATTCGACCGGAACGCCTCGGAGCCCCCGCGCAGGATGACCGCATTGCCGCTCTTGAGGCACAAGCTCGCGCAGTCGCTCGTCACGTTGGGCCGCGACTCATAGATGATGCCGATGACGCCCAGCGGCACGCTGATTTTCTCGATCCGCAAGCCGTTGGGTTGCGTCCAGCTGCGCAGCACCCGCCCCACCGGATCCGGCAGGGCGCGCACCGCGTCCACCGACGCCACCATCTCCAGGAATCTCGCATCGGTCAACGTGAGCCGATCCAGGAAGGCAACACTCTCGCCGGCCGCCCGGGCGGTAGCGGCATCGCGCCGGTTCGCCTCCAGGATCGCGGCGCGCTCCTGCTGCAGGAGGCGCGCCATCTCGCCAAGTGCTGTGTTCTTGTCCGACGTCGTCGCCGTCGCCAGCCGCCGTGCGGCACCCCGCGCCGCCTTCACGACTTCCGTCACGGCCCGCTCGACCTCGAGTGCCACCGGTGTCATCCGTGCAGTTCCTTCGCCAAAACCAGCTGATCGCGATGCACCACTTCGCGCGCGCGGGACTGGCCCAGAGTGGTGGCGAGCTGTGCACTCTTCATGCCGCGAACGCGCGAGAGCTCCGAGGCCGAGTAGTTGACGACTCCGCGCGCGATCTCACTGCCTCGCGCATCGACGATGGCGACACAGGCTCCTTCCTCGAACCGGCCCTGCACGGCCTGGACGCCGGAGGCCAACAGGCTCTTCCCGCCTTCCGCGAGCGCGTGGGCTGCCCCCGCGTCCACCATGACCTGCCCCTTCGGACGCCGGAGGGTAAAGGCGATGCGCCACTTCCGCGGCGTCAAGCGCGCGGCTGGGGGGACGAAGAGCGTCCCGACCGGCTGGCCCGCCAGCAGATCGGTGAGGACCTCTGGACGCCGGCCGTTGGCGATGACCACGGAGATCCCGTGATGACCGACGATGCGGGCCGCATCCAGCTTCGAGGCCATTCCGCCCTTCGTCGTGTGGCGCCGGGTCGTCCACGTCGCCTGATGATGGCTGGCGTCCACGCGCTCCACCCGATCGATGAGCCGCCCGTCCTGCAGCAATCCCTCAACGTCGGTCAGCAGGACAAGCAGCTGGGCCTCCACGGCCGCCGCCACGAGGGCGGCGAGCCGGTCGTTGTCGCCGAACGTGATCTCCTCGACCGCCACCGTGTCATTCTCGTTGACGATCGGCACGACTCGGGAGCGCAGCAACGTGAGCAGCGTTGAGCGCGCGTTGCGATGCCGCACCCGGTCCGATAGGTCGTCTTGGGTCAAGAGCACCTGGGCGGTCCTCAGCTCGTGGCGGCCGAACGCGCGCGCGTAGCGGCGCATCAGCTCGCCCTGCCCCACGGCCGCGCAGGCCTGCAGCTGGGCCAGGCTTCTGGGCCGCGCGCGAAGCCCCAAGAGCGTCATGCCGCACGCGATGGCCCCGGAGGAGACGACCGCAATCTGCCGACCCGGCTGGGCGGCGCGGGCGACCTGGTCCGCAAGTGCTTGGATGCGCTCCGTGCCCACCGAGCCGTCCGCTTCGGCCAGGACGCTTGTTCCCACCTTCACGACCACGCGTTGGATGTTCATCAT
>CAYJWO010000082.1:0-1078 GCA_964373825.1 uncultured Planctomycetales bacterium | reverse complement strand
CCCCGCGCCTCGACGACGCCCAGCACAGGATACCGCGTCGTAAACGGATACGCACCGATTTTCGGCCTCGCGGTCGAGAGCCGCGCCAACAGGGACGACTTGCCGGCATTGGGTAGCCCGATGAAGCCCACGTCGGCGATGAGCTTGAGCTCCAACCGCAGCTGCCGCCTTTCGCCCGGCTGGCCGAGAGCGGCCTTTTGCTCCTCCAGTGCCGCCCGTGCGTGCGGCGACCGGCGGTCCTTCGAACGGCGGCGGGCGATATCGGCCACCGTTCCATTGCCCAACCCGCCCGTGCCGCCCCGCGCCACGATCACCTCATCTCCGGCCGTGATGAGGTCGCGCAGCAGCGTGTTGGTTCCCGCATCGTACAGCACGGTGCCGACCGGCACCTGGATGATGCGGTTGGCTCCGCACGCACCAGTTTTCCCATTGCTGCCGCCATGGGCCCCGCGGCCGCCGGCGAACTCGTGCCGGTAGTAAAAATCAAGCAGCGTCGCGACGTTCCCGTCGGCGCGAACGATCACGTCACCCCCCCGCCCGCCGTCTCCCCCATCGGGCGCGGGTGTCCGGTGGTACGGCGGCTGGGCATAGGAGACGCACCCGCGCCCGCCGTCACCGGCTTTCACCGCAATCTGGGCAGCGTCAACGAATCGCATGGACCATCATGAGGGGAGACGAGCGATTGGAACGGACGGACTGTGCGAGGGGACGGTCGGTCCGGCCCGCCTGGCCGATATCAGATATCAGGTTCGATATCTGATATCGGTAGCGGACTGGGGGACTCAGCGCGCGGCTCAATGCTGATGACCCGCGGCTTGGGAAAGCGGACGATGCCGGCCCGCCGGGCGAAGAGCGTGTAGTCGCTGCCGGTGCCGACGTACCAACCGGACTTGAACGTGGTGCCGCGTTGCCGGACCAGGATGGAACCGGCCGGCACCCATTCTCCGGCATACCGCTTGATGCCAAGCCGTTTGCCGGAACTGTCCCGGCCGTTCTTGGTTGATCCACCACCTGCGGTATGCGCCATGAAAGACTCCTAAGAGCTCAACTGAATATCCTTCACAACCAACCGCGTGAG
>CAYJWO010000081.1:0-5389 GCA_964373825.1 uncultured Planctomycetales bacterium | reverse complement strand
TCAGATTGACCGGGCGCGGGCCTCGGAAGCCGAAGCCGGTCTCGGCACGATCCGGTCAGGCCTGCGCGCGTTCTTCGCAGAGAACGAAACCTACGTAGGGGCCACCCTAGCAGGCGTTGGGATCAATACGACAGCAGGTAGCCCGACCGGAGGTGATTTGGACGGACGGTATTTCGACGACGGCGACTACTCGCTTCCGTCCCTTACTCTTACTGCCTCCACCTACTGCATTCAAGCGATCGGTAGTGGAGCGGGTCCGACTGAGGCACCACGGGCCGCTGACGTAGCAGGGGTAACTCGCTCAATGAATGAGGCCGGCACCATTTCGACTGCGGCGTGTATTTAACGGTCTGCTGATTTCCTGGGTGCCTGGTTCCGGGGACACATGACTTATCTCGCTGAGTTCCGAGATAAGTCATGTGTCCCCCGACTGCGTAACTACCATGTCTAGCCGGGGTGTGAGCCTTGTTGAAGTGCTCGTCGGCATCCTCCTCGTCGTGGTGACGACGCTGACGGCGCTCAACTTCTTTGCGTACGGGCGCGGCGGCGTGGCACGGTCGGGGAACCGACGCGCGGCGATGGAGCGGGCCAGGGAGCGGTTGGAGGTCGTCCGCGCCGCGACCTTTGCTCAAGTAGCACCAGCGGTCAACGCGGGGCTCGCCGCCAACGCGCAGCCTACCTTCTGGCTCACCTGCGCGGGCACCCCGTGCGTCTGGACGCGCTCGGCCGCCCCGGTGACGGAAACGGTGCCGGTGGACGATCTGCCGGCCCAGCCCATGGAGACGACGGCGCGCTGGGTGGATGACGTGGACGACCCGAGCGGCACGGATCAGCCGGACGCGCTGGAGCTGGGTGTCCGCGTATGGTACACGCCCAACGCGGCCGCGGACGACGACTTTAACCGCGTGCACCTGAGGACCCTACGCGCTCCATAAATCGCCGCGGGGTGACGCTGACGGAGCTGATCATCACGATGGTGATCGGGGTGATCGCGTTCATGCCGTTGGCGATGCCGTTCGTCGCGGAGCGCTCGTTTTGGCGCTCGGGCAGCGCGAAGGCCGAGTCGCAGCGCGACGCGCAGCTCGTGCTGCGGGCCATGGCCCGCGCCGCGCGGGAGAGCACCAGCTACACGCTCACGCCGGACGGCGGGCGCGTGCAGTTCGCGACACCGGACTGCCCGGCGGGCTCCGTGGCGTTCGAGGTGCACGACACCGCCGAGCTGCACTGGCACACCTGCGACGGCGACGAGGTCGCCCTGGTGGACGGCGCGCGCAGCCAGGTCGTCGAGTTCACCGTCACACGGGTCACGACCCGGCTGCTCCACGTGCGGCTGCACGTGATCTACGACGGGAGAGACGATGAGATCCTGGAAACGCAGCTCCACCTGCGCAACGCCGCCTAAGCCGGCTCGGGCGGGGTTCATCCTCCCGGTCGCCGTCATCCTCGTCCTGTTCCTGACGATCAGCGGCTTCGGCTTCCTGCAGCTCGAGTTCCTCGAGCGCCGCGCGACCACCAACGAGCAGGACAACCACGCCGCCTTCGAGCTGGGCAGCGCTGGCTTGGAACGGATGCGCGATGACTTAAAGATTCCCACCGAGCAGGCGGTTTGGACGCAGGTGCTTGAAGGTAGTATCGCCGACCACCCGTCTGACTTACCGCCGGACGACCCGCGCCTATGCCCGGACGTTTCGCGAGGCTGTGTGATCCCGTCCTTCCAGACTGTCGCGCGCAATCCGTTGATCGTCGCCGCGGACGGTGATCCGATAGTCTCCCCCGACGCGCCGTTTGAGGCGACCTTCGCGAACGGTTTGTACTCGGTGCGCGCCTTCAACAACTCGGAGAACCCTTCGCTGTGCCCCGGCCCCGGCACGCGGGACTGCGATCAAGTGCTCACGCTGCGCGCGCTGGGCGCTGTCCGCGGCGCTGAGACCGTCGTAGAGGCGTCGGTGTTCGCGACGACCGGTCTTGGCCTCGTGACGTGCGGCGACACGAGCAGCCCGGTGTGTCCGGATAGCATCCGGGGTAGTAGGACGACGCTGGAATACTTGGATGGTCGCGATCCGCGCTCAGTGTCGGATCTGCCAACCATGCAGGAAGCCTTCTACAGTAATCCAGCGAACTTCCCGATGGTGTCCGCGGTCTTTTCATGTGGTAGTGGGATTGACTGCTCCAGGAGCACGATTGATGTCCCGGTAAGCAATGGCGGCTTCTACCTCATTGAGGGGTTACCGGATCCTGAACACACGACGGTTCAGGTTAGTACGAGTGGTCGAACTGTCCAGAGCGTCGTCGTGTTCAGTGAAGCCAGCGTGGAAGTGCACGGGCGCGCCCAATTCTCCAACTCCGTCTTCGCCAGCCTCGACGACATACAGTTGCAAGGAAACGTCTCCGTGTTTGCTCCAGTCAGTCCAGAACGATTTCCCGCCATTGTCTCGGGTGGCAATGTAGGTGCAGATCACGGCGTGCGAGTGACAGGCAACATCTACTCAGCAGGCATCGTGGATTTTAATCCAATTACCGTCACAGGGATTATTGTGGGACAAGCAGTGCATCTTCAGGGAAACACCCTCATTAGAGACGGCGGCAACCCAGCGTTCTATAGCCTTATGCCGGGGTTCACGTATCCGCCGGAGCTGCTGACGACGCAGACGGTGCCCCGCACATGGCGGGAGATCGAATGAGCGCGCGCGAGGTTGGCTGGACCACCCGGCTGCTCGCCGGCCTAGTGAATCGGCTGTCCGCCACCTCGCTGGTCGGCATTGACGTAGGGACGTCCGCCGTCAAGCTGGCGATCGCCGAGCGGCGTGACGGCCGCATCGTGCTGCAGCGCGCCGCCATCGCTCCGATCGAGGGCGAAGAAGCACCCGTCGTCCTCCACCGGCTCGTGCGGGACACGGACGCCGTCGGTCTGCACGCCGCGCTCGCCGTGGCCTCGCCGGAGCTGATCGTGCGGCCCGTCCGCCTGCCGCCGATGCCCCGGAAAGAGTTAGAGCAAGCGATCCGTTTGGAAGCTGAGCAGACGGTCTTGAATGGCACCCCGCTGCGCGACATGGCGATGGATTGGCGCGTCATCCGCCGCGAGCGGGCGGGGCTCCGGGGGCTCCTGGCGGTGGTGCCGAAACCAGTCGTGGAAGCGCGCGGCGCTTTGGCGCGCGCAGCTGGACTACGGCCCGTGGTCGTGGACGTGATGGGTTTGGCTCTGTGGCAGGCGTACCAGGCGCTGGCGGGGTGTCGCGAACCGTCCGGTCGGGCGGTGCTCGTGATGGACATCGGCGCGTCCGCGACCACGGTGGTCGTGGGACGCGGGACCGATGAGCTCATCCTGCTGCGCACGCTGCAGGCCGGCGCTCACGCCCTTCGTCAGGGTGGCGCCGACGAATGGACGGTGGAGGTGCGCGATTCCGTGGCGTACGCGCGCGCCGAGGGCGGCCTGCGCGTTCTGGACGCGGTGTATGTGACCGGGGGCGGCAGCGAGCCGGACACGGTGGAACGGCTTCGGGCGGTCATGGACGCGCCGGTCACGCGGTGGGATCCGCTGGGCGATGTCGAACGGGATGCGGCGTGCGGACTGCTCGATGCGTCGGACGGCCCGCGCCTGGCGGTGGCGATCGGCCTGGCCGCGAGGCGGCTGACATGAGCCACGCGACGGGCGCCCTCGAGCCTCTGCGTCTCGTCGACCCGCGCCTGCGGGCGGTCGTCGCGCGCCTCAGGGCGCGCGGCTGGGGAACCGGTGACGGTCCCGGCGTGTCGGTGAACTTCATCCGGCGGGAGACGATGCCGCTGCGGCTGCGCCGCGGCCTGGCGTACGCGGCGGTGGGATTTGCCCTCGCCAATGGGCTGCTGGCGGTGGGGCTGCTGAGTTTTGCGGCGGTCAGCACGATCCGGTCGTCGCATCTGCAAGCAGGCCTCCAGGCCCACTCGGCCTCCGCCAAGGAGCGAGAGCGATTTCGGACCGAAATGGAGACGTTGCGGCAAGCCGCAGTGACCCATCTCAGCGGGTTGGAGCAGGTGGTCGGCCGGCAGCGGGAGCGGTTTCCCGCAGCCGGGAAGCTCGCCGCGCTGACCCGCACGCTGCCGCCGCGCATGTGGGTCACGCACCTCTCAGGCCGTCGCGACGGGCGGCAGCTCGCGTTGCGCGCCGCCTACCTAATCGATCCGGCGGACCCGTACGCGCTGCCGACGAAGGCGTGGTTTGACGCGTTGCGACAGGACGCGGCGTTCGCCGAGGGCTTGCAGCGGCTGGAATTGGTCAGCTCATCCCGGGCCACCCAGGGGGCGGCCGAGCTGTTCGTCGTTGCGGCGGAGGCGGCATGGTCACCGTGACGGCGGTCACGCGGCCGTGGCAGCGCCGCTCGCCGCGGCAGGGAGGCCTGTGGGCGGCGGTGTTGGGTGTTCCGCTGGCACTCAATCTCCTCATCTGGTGGGGCATCGTGCGTCCCCAGCGCGAGCGCTGGATGGCGTGGCGGGACATGCAGGCGTTCGTCGAGCTGCGGCCCGGGCTGGAGACCCTCTTGCAGGACAGCCGCGACGTGCTGGCGGCCTGGCGTCAGACGAGCTTCGTGACGGACGACCCCTCGGCGATTACGCAAATCGTCGAGCGTCTGGCGGACCGCCACGGCCTCACGATCAGTCGCCTGTCGCTTCAACGCCAGGGTGCTGTGCCCTCGGGCGGCGGGCGCCGTCAGCGCCAGCCCGCGAAGCCGGTGTCCGCCGGCCCAGCACTACTGCCGGTGGAGGTGGAGGTCGTGGGGCCCTTCGGGCGGCTGGCCCGATGGCTGGAAGCGCTGGAGGCCCAGGCGGGGCTTCGGGTGGATGAGTGGGCCATGGCGCCCGTGCCGGATGCGGCAGGCCAGCAGCGGCTGTCGGTAACGTTATCTGCGCGGCTGGAGGGCGCGTGATGAGACCGCGCCTAGGCGCGCTCGCGGTACTGGGGATCCTCCTGGCTGCATCGCTGAGCGGGTCGGCGGGCATTGCCGCAGCACAGACCACCTACCAGCGGGTGATGGCTGAACTCGCCGAAACCTTGCGCGCGTGCCGGGGATTGGCCAGGCGAATGCTGCCGTACGACGTGGTATTTCGCCGCGATCCCATGCAGCCGCTGGTGGATAGTGCGGGCCAGCTCGTCAGCTCCGCGGGCCTGCGGGGCGGCCTGTGGGCGCAGGGCATCATCTGGTCGGACACCAAGCCGCTGGCGATCGTGGACGATGCCCTGCTAGGCGAGGGCGAATCGGTCGGCCCGTACACGATCCTCGATATCCAGCCGGATGGGCTGCAAGTCCAGCGGGACGGGGAAGCCCCGCTGTTCATCCCGCTCGATCGGGGCTACGACTACCCGACCAGCTCTCCAGAGAGCTCATCCTAGCTCGTCCCCACAACACATCGTCTTGCC
>CAYJWO010000080.1:0-5407 GCA_964373825.1 uncultured Planctomycetales bacterium | reverse complement strand
GGCATTTCTCGACGCCGCGCACCGGGCGGGGCTGCGGGTGATCACCGAGCTGGTGCTGAACCACACCTCGGATCAGCACGCCTGGTTCCAGCGCGCCCGGCGGGCCCCCGCGGGAGACCCGGCGCGGGCGTTCTACGTCTGGAGCGACACCCCGGCGCGCTACGCCGAGACGCGCATCATCTTTAAGGATTTCGAGACATCGAACTGGACCTGGGATCCGGTCGCGAAGGCCTACTACTGGCACCGGTTCTACGCCCACCAGCCGGACCTCAACTACGACCACCCGCCGGTCCGCGACGCCATGCTGCAGGTCCTCGATTTTTGGCTCGAGCTCGGCGTGGACGGGTTGCGACTGGACGCCGTGCCGTACCTCTACGAGCGGGACGGGACGAACTGCGAGAACCTGCCGGAGACCCACGCCTTCCTCAAGGCGCTGCGCCGCCACGTGGATCGCCATCATCCGAACCGCATGCTGCTGGGGGAGGCGAACCAGTGGCCGGAGGATGCCGCCACCTACTTCGGCGAGGGGGACGAGTGCCACATGGCGTTCCACTTCCCCCTCATGCCGCGGCTGTTCATGGCGATCCAGATGGAGAGCCGATTCCCCATCGTCGACATCCTCCAGCAGACGCCCGCGATTCCCCCGGTGGCCCAGTGGGCGATCTTCCTGCGCAACCACGACGAGCTCACCCTCGAGATGGTGACCGATGAGGAGCGGGACTACATGTACCGGATGTACGCGCAGGATCCCCAAATGCGCATCAACCTGGGGATCCGCCGCCGCCTCGCCCCGCTGCTTGGCAATGACCGGAGAAAAATCGAGCTGCTGCACGGGCTGCTGTGCTCGCTGCCGGGTACCCCGGTCCTCTACTACGGCGACGAGATCGGGATGGGCGAGAACGTCTACCTGGGCGACCGCCATGGCGTGCGCACGCCGATGCAGTGGAATGCCGGCCGCAACGCCGGCTTCTCCACGGCCAATCCCCAGCAGCTCTACGCGCCGGTCATCATTGATCCGCAGCACCACTACGAGGCGGTGAACGTCGAGGCGCAGGAGGCGAACCCCTCCTCGCTGCTCTGGTGGGTGCGCCGGCTCCTCGCGGCCAACCGGCGGTTCCGCGCCTTCGGCCGGGGCAGTTTGGAGATCCTCTATCCGGACAATCCCAAGGTCCTGGCGTTCGTCCGCCAGCACGAGGACGAGCGCATCCTCGTGCTCGCGAACCTCTCCCGCTACGCGCAGGGCGCCAGCCTCACTCTGTCCGCCTGGCGAGGGCTCGCGCCGACGGAGCTGTTCGGCCGCACGGCATTCCCGGTGATCGGCGACACGCCCTACTCGGTAACCCTCGGCCCGTATGCGTTCTACTGGTTCGCCCTGCGGCCGCTCGACCGCGCGGCAGCCCGTGACGCGCACGCCCCCGCCACACTGCCGGAAACGATTGAAGTCGGCTGGCGATGGGATCAGCTCTTTACGCCGCCGTACCAGGCGACGTGCCAGCGCCTGCTGGCCGACTACCTGGTCAGGTGCCGGTGGTTCGGCGGCAAGGGGCGGGCGATGCAATCCGTGACGCTGCTCGACGCGCTGCCCGCGACCGCCGCCAGCCGCATCGTGCTGGCCCGCGTGGATTACCTGGACGGCGAGCCGGAGCTGTACAGCCTGCCGTTGGCGTTCGCAGAGGGCGCCGTCGCGGAGGACGTGCGGCGGCGAGCCCCCCAGGCGATCGTCGCCCGGCTGCGGGCGAACCGCCGCGCGGGCGGGGTGCTGTACGACGCCTTCGAAGATCGCCGGTTCTGCCGATGGCTGCTGGCGACGGTGGCCCGTCGGCAGCGGCTCGGAGGAGCCGGGGGGGCGCTTGTGGCCACGACCACGCCGGTCGTCCGGGAGCTGCGCCCCGCGAGCGTGCGCACCGCCCCCACGCTGGTGGCGGTCGAGCAGAGCAACACTTCGGTCGTCTTCGGCCAGCGGGTCATGCTCAAGTGGTTCCGCCGCCTCGACGCCGGGGTCAACCCGGAGGCGGAGATCGGCCGGCTGCTGACGGAACGCGCGAGCTTCACCCATCACGCCCGGCTGGCCGGCGTGCTTGAGTACGAGCGCGGGCGCCGGGCGGAACCGATGACGATGGCCGTCCTCCAAGAATATGTGCCCAACGAGGGCGATTGCTGGCAGGGGGCCCTGCAGGCGCTCGACCACCTCTTCGAGCGCTTGCTCGCCCAGCAGACGACGGTCCCCCCGGTGCCGGCGCCGCCCTCCGCGCTCGCCGCATCCTCCGCGGCGATCCCTCCCGCCGTCATCGAACAGATGGGACCCTACGCCCGGGTGGTGCAACTGCTGGGCCAGCGGACGGCCGAGCTGCATCTGGCGCTCGCCTCGGCCGACGAGGCGTCGTTCGCTCCGGAGCCGTTCACCACGCTCTACCAGCGGGCTATCTACCAGTCGATGCGCAACGGGGCGCGGCACGCGCTGCAGACGCTGCGCGCCGCCTTGGCGACGCTGCCCGCCCCGGCGCAGGAGATGGCGCAGCGATTGGTGGCCGACGAAAGGCGCCTGCTGCAGCTCTTCGAGCCGGTGCGGTTGCGCAAGCTCAGCGGGGTCCGCATGCGCGTGCACGGAGACTACCATCTCGGACAGGTCCTCTGGACGGGGAAGGACGTCGTCCTGATCGATTTCGAAGGGGAGCCGGGTCGGGCGCTGAGCGAGCGGCGGATCAAGCGCTCCCCGCTGCGCGACGTCGCCGGGATGCTGCGATCGTTTGACTACGCCGCCGTGACCGCGCTCCAACAGGAGGCCGAGCAGCGCGACCAACCCGGCCAGGCGCAGGCGGAGCCGCTGTCCGAGCTCGCCCCATGGGCCGCGTGGTGGTCGGCGTGGGCCGGCGCGGTCTTCTTGCACGCATACGTACCGCCGGTGCAGGCCGGCGGGCTCTTGCCGAAGACGACCGAGGAAACCGAGATCTTGCTGCGCGCGTTCCTCGCGGAAAAGGCGCTCTATGAGGTGATCTACGAGCTGACGCATCGGCCGGACTGGGTGCGCGTGGCCCTCGCCGGGCTCCTGCGCCTGCTTGAAGAGCCCGGGACCGCCTAGGATGCGCCTGGGATCATTAGGCGCGCTGGAGTTGTTGGCGCAGGCCAACGGGGTCCACACCGCGTATCAGGACATCTTCGGTCGACGGCACGCGGCGTCGCCGGAGGCGCTCACGGCCGTGCTGCAGGCGTTGGGCTGTCCGCTGCCGCGGATTGGCAACGCGGCGGCAGCACTCCGCAGCGCTCAGGAGGTAGCGTGGCGGCGCGGATGCGAACCGGTCGCGGTCGCGTGGGACGGGCGGCCGCCGACGGTGGCGGTCTGGCTGCCGGGCAACGAGGCCGATCGGCCGCTCGCTTGTGAGTTGATCCGCGAGGATGGGTCGCGGCACCGCTGGCGTGTGGCCCGGCCGGCCGCATGGCTCGCGAGCCTCCAGGGCTGGCGCCGAGGCGGGTATCGTCGCGTGTCGCTGGCGCTGCCGGGTCGGCTGCCCTGGGGCTACCACCAACTGACCGTCAGCGGCAAGACGCGGCAATACCCTATGCTGCTGATCGCCGCCCCACGGCGCGCGTACGCGCCGCCGCGACGGGCCGCGCGATCGTGGGGGCTGTTCCTGCCGCTGTACGCCGCGCGGAGCCGTCACGACTGGGGTACTGGCTCGTTCGCACAGCTTGCGCAGCTGGCCCAGTGGGTCGGGCGGCGGAGCGGGGGGGTCATCGCGACGCTGCCGCTGCTCGCTGCGTTCCTTGACGAGACGTTTGAGCCCAGCCCCTACGTGCCGATCAGCCGGCTCTTTTGGAACGAGCTCTACCTGGACGTGCCGCGCGTGCCGGAGATGGCTCGCTGCCCCTCGGTTCAACGGCTAATCGGCGGTCAGGCATTTCAGCGGCACCTCGAGGCGCTGCGGGGGGCGACCCTGGTGGACTACCAGCGGGTGATGGCGGTGAAGCGCCAGGCGCTGGAGCGGCTCGCCGCCGCGTTCTTCCGCGGCGGGTCGTCGGCGCGCGAGCAGGCGTTTCGGCGATTCCTGGCGGATCACCCGCTGGCCGAAGACTACGCCCGGTTTCGAGCGGTCTCTGAACGGCGCCGGACCGCCTGGACCCAGTGGCCGCAGCCGCTGCAGGACGGCCGCCTTCAGGACGGCGACTTCGAGCAGGCGGCGTACCGGTACCATCTGTACGTCCAGTGGAACGCGCACGAGCAGCTCGCGGCCGCGGCTCGTGCCGCGCGCCGCCGCGGGCCAGGGCTCTACCTCGACGTGCCGCTGGGCGTCCACGCCCGCGGGTTCGACGTCTGGCGCGAGCGGCGGGCGTTCGCGCCGGCCATGCGGGTGGGAGCGCCTCCGGACGCCCTGTTCACCGATGGTCAGGACTGGGGGTTTCCTCCGCTGCACCCGGAGGCGATCCGGGCGGACGGCTACCGGTATCTTCGCGCCTGCCTCCGGCACCATCTGCGGTACGCCGGGGTGCTGCGGCTGGACCATGTGATGAGCCTGCACCGGCTCTTTTGGATTCCGCCGGGCGGCGGCCCGTCCCAGGGGGTGTACGTGCGCTACCGGGCGGAGGAGCTGTACGCGATCCTCTCGCTCGAATCGCACCGAGCGAAGGCGCTGGTCGTCGGCGAGGATCTCGGCACCGTGCCGCCCGGGGTGCGCGAGGCCATGCGATCGCACGCCGTGCATCGGATGTTCGTCGTGCAGTACGAGCTGCCCACGCGGCAGCGCGAAGGGCTGCGGCGCATCCCGGCCGACGCGGTGGCCAGCCTCAACACCCACGACATGCCCACGTTCGCCGGGGCGTGGCACGGCCGGGACATTGACGACCGCGTTCAGCTGGGCGTCCTCCAACCGGGCCCGGCCGAGGCCGAGCGGGTCCATCGAGCCCGGCTGCGCGAGCACCTCCTCAAGGCGTTGCGCCAGGGGGGGTGGCTGCGCGGGGAGGCGGACGACGTCGGCACGATCTTCCGGGCATGCCTGGCGTGGTTGGGGGCCAGCGACGCCCGCATCGTGCTCATCAACGTGGAAGATCTCTGGCTGGAGACCCAGCCGCAAAACGTGCCCGGGACGTGGCGGGAACGGCCCAATTGGCAGCGCAGGACCCGCGAGCCTTTCGAGGCGTGGTCCCGCCGGCGGGACGTGCTCAATACGCTCCACCTCATGGACCGGTGGCGCCACCGCAAAGCGACCCATGCCGCCCGCTGACACCTCGCGCCCGGTGCGCGCCCTCGTCGCTCCCAGCCGGCTGACCTCGGATGACCTGTTCCTGTTCAACGAAGGCAGCCACTTTCGGCTCTACGAGAAGCTCGGCGCCCATCCGGTGACGGTCGACGGCATCGCCGGCACGCAGTTCGGCGTCTGGGCCCCCAACGCCGAGGCGGTCAGCGTGATCGGCG
>CAYJWO010000079.1:0-5475 GCA_964373825.1 uncultured Planctomycetales bacterium | reverse complement strand
CGGCTCGTGATGCAGCTCCTGCGGCGCGATCTGCGCCCCCGCGCGATCGTCACGCGGGCGGCGCTGGAGAACGCGATCGCCGCCGTGTGCGCGACCGGCGGCTCGACGAACAGCGTGCTGCACCTGCTGGCCATCGCGCGGGAGGCGGGTATCGCGCTGGCGATCGACGACTTCGATCGCGTCAGCCGCCGCACGCCGCTGCTCGCGGACATGAAGCCCTGGGGGCGGTACGTGGCGACCGAGCTGCACGCGGCCGGGGGGACCCGCCTCGTGGCGAAACGGCTGCTCGAGGGCGGACGGCTCCACCGCGGAGCGCTCACCGTCACCGGGCGGACGATCGGCGAGGAGGCGCGCCGGGCGGTTGAGGCGCGCGGGCAGCAGGTGGTGCGACCGGGACGGCGGCCCCTGCGGCCGACCGGCGGGCTCGTCATTGTCCGAGGCAATCTAGCGCCCGACGGGGGCGTCGTGAAGATCACGGGGCACGAGCCGCAGCGCCATGAAGGGCCGGCGCGCGTGTTCGACAGCGAGGAGGCGGCGTTTCGCGCGATCCAACAGCACCGCATCCGCCGCGGCGATGTCATCGTGGTCCGCTACGAAGGGCCGAAGGGCGGGCCCGGCATGCGCGAGATGCTCGCGGTGACCGCGGCGATCGTCGGGCAGGGGCTGGGGGAATCCGTCGCGCTGCTGACCGACGGCCGGTTCTCCGGCGCGACACGCGGGCTCATGGCCGGGCACGTGGCGCCCGAAGCGGCGGTCGGGGGACCCATCGCGCTGCTGCGTGACGGCGACCGCGTGACGTTCGACATCCCCGGTCGGCAGCTCAGCGCGGCGCTCTCGGCGTCCGAATGGCGCCGCCGCCGCGCCCGGTGGAAACCCCCGATTCCACGCTACGCCGCGGGGGTGATGGCGAAATACGCCTGTTTGGTCTCATCGGCTTCCGAGGGGGCAGTCACCGGGCTTGATTGCGGCCGCTGAACGCTCTACGCTGTACGCCGCACGCTGATGCACCGCGCCGAGGTGGCGGAACTGGCAGACGCGATAGGTTGAGGGCCTATTGGGGCGACCCGTGTGGGTTCAAATCCCACCCTCGGCAGGTATTTCGTGCGCTTGACAAGCCTCATAAGTGTTGCTAGTGTGTGCCCAGCGGTGTGACGCGCCACGAGGTGAGGCGGGTGGGCTCGACCGAGCAGCCGACAACTGAATCGTCAGCGACGATCCCCCAGGGACGAGATGTCTCTGGGGGTTTTGTTGTGCTTGGCGTCGGGTTGGTCGTGCTCCTGCTGGGATGGGTCGCCGGGCGCGAGCACTTAGCGCGCCGCGCGCTGCAGCACCGCTATGCGACCGTGGTCGAAGGTCAGCGGCAGCTGGAGCGCCGCTACGCGGACGCCATCTTGCAGCATGAGACGCTCGTCCGGGATCTCGTCCAGCAGCGGCAGCGCAGCGAGGAGCTGGCCGGCGCGGTCGGGGCGTACCAAGACGAGCTCGCCACGACCCGCACACGCCTGTACGACGCGCAGCGGGTGACCCAGGAGCTGGGCGGGCAGGTCGCCGCGCTGCGGGGTCAGCTGGACAAGCTCCAGGCGGAGCTGTCGCTGGCGCTGGCGACGCGGCCGCCTGGCGAGGTGCTTGAGGAAGCGAGCGCCGTGCGGCTCGAACGGATCGTCGTCAACTCCGCCGGCGGCGAATTCCTGCACGGGCGAATCCTCTCGGTCAACCCGGAATGGGATTTCGCCGTGGTCGATCTGGGGTGGGACACGCTAAGCATCGGCGACACCGTCTCGATTCTGCGCGGCGATCAGACGTTGGCCAAGGCCCGGGTGGACCGTGTCCAGGAGGACGTGAGTATCGTCACGATGCTGCCGGAGTGGACCGACGTCGATATCCGCGTGAATGACCTGGTTCACTAGCGCTCACCGGTGGTCCTCATGGTCCTGGGGGCTCCTCCTGAGCCTCCCCTGCGTGCTCACTGGCCCCGTTGTCGACGCCGCCGAAACCGACGAGCCGACGCCGCGCGCCCGCACCCGGATCGTGCTGCGGGTCGGCGCCGACACCCCGGTGCCGATCGCGTCGAGAACGACCGGCGATCCTCCGTCGATTTGGGTGGAGTTCCCGGCGCGCCAGGTGGTCGGATCGCTGCCGGAATCGACGACGCTGCGCGAGGGAGCGATCCGGTCGATCACCACGCGATACGAGGTCGAGGCGGGGGACCGCGGGCGGCGATTCATCCAGTCCGTGCAGATCGCGTTGAGCGGTCCCTACCCGCATGAAATTCGGTCGGAGCCCGGCCGCGTCGTCATCGAGCTGGACCATCCGGCGTCGGTCAGCCAATCGCCGATCACCGTCGGACTGCACGGGAGCCTGGTCATCGAGGGGTTGAGCGCCCCCCGTCTGAGCGATCGCTTCCGCGCCATGCAGGACGCGCTCAATCACGCCACGTCGGCGTCATGGACGATGCACACCACGACGCCCCAGGAGCACGCATTACCCCTGGGGCCGTCGGCATCCGCGGCGGGCGAGCGTCCGGGGTCATCTCGGGCGCCGTCGGATCGCTCCCCTGACGGTGCCGCGCCCTGGAACGCGGCGGCATGGATCGTCACCGCGGCGGCGATCGCCGGGCTCGCGGCATGGGGCTGGCGGCGTTACGGCGCGTCCCTGCAGCGGCCGGCCGGATCTGATGCTGGAACGGACAGCGCGACCCGGCTCTCCTCCGGGGTCCTCCTCATCGATCAGCTCGTGTGGCGCACGTTTGAGCGGCAGGGGTACCGCCTGCTGCGCAGCCAGGAGGTCGAGCAGCCGCGCGGGTCCCTGCGCGTCGTCGAGCGGGAGGGCACCCCGCCCGCCGCCCTCCTGTGCGTCGGCAACGGGGTCTTCTTCGAAAAGCAGGCGGTCGAGCGTTTCGTGCGCGTCATGCATGACGCGGGTCTCACCCGTGGGTTTCTGGTCGCCTCAGGGGCGTTCACGGTGCCGGCCCAGCGGTGCGCACAGGAGCACCACGTCGATCTCATCGGCCGCGACCAGCTCATTGAGTTGCTGGGTGCGGGCGCTGTCAGCGAGTACGCCAGCCAGGAGCTGGCGGAGGCGCAGGCGCAGATCCGCGAGCTGGAAGCCCAGGTGCGTCAGCAGACGGAAGCGGTGGAGATGCTGCGCCGGCAGCGCAATGAAGCCAGCTGGTTCCTCGGCGAAGCCAGAGCGCGGGCCGCCGGCCTGGAGGCGGAGCTGGCCACGCTGACCCAGCGGCTCAAGCGGCAGGAGACCGACTTGGGACGATGGGAGCAAGAGGCCTCCGGACTGCGGACGCGGTGGCAAGAAAGCCAGTGGTACCTCGGAGAATCGCAGGCCCGGGTGCGATTTCTCAAGACGCAGCTCACCTCGCTGCGAGACATCGCCAGGCGCACGCAGCAGGCGGAGCAGGCGAAGGACGACGCGGGGAAGACCGTGGAGGAGGAGCGGCGCCAGCGGGACGCCCTGCAGACGGAGCTCCTCGCCCTCCAGGGGGCGTTGGCCGACGCGCGGGGTCGCGTGCGCCGCTTGGAGGACGACGTGACGTCGCTACAGCGTGAGCTGACGGCGATCCGCACCTACGGCGAACGGCGCCACGCCACCCGCGTGCATCATCCGTCCGCCCGCGTCGATCTGTGGAACGGCACGCACGAACCCATCTTCTCCGGCTGTCCCGCCGACGTGAGTCCCACTGGGTTGGGTCTTGCCACGGACCATCCGCTGCCGTCGCACGCCTCGCTGCGCGCGCGGCTCATGTTCCCGGGGCTGCCGGAGCCCGTGCAGGCGAGAGCCAAACTGGTGTGGCAGCGCGCGCAGGACCAGTCCCCAAAGCACCGCTACGGGTGCCGTTTCGTCGGGTTGCCGTCGTCGGTTCGGAGTCAGCTCGCACAGCTCATCGAGCACCTCCCGGCGCAGGGGTCGTAGCCCGGGCCGCCCGTCGGCCATGCACGAGCGACGATCCACGGTTCGCGTTCCGGTGTCTCTGGTCGTCCGCTACGGGCCCTCTGTGTCCTCTCCCACCCGTGTTGGCCGCCTCGTGGACGTCAGCGATCAGGGGGCTTGCCTGTTCGTGCAGGAACGCCCTCCCGCGGGAACACCCCTCGCCCTCCAGCTGCCGCTGCCGGGGGAGCGAGCTCCCCTCATGGCGTCCGGTCTGGTGCGGTGGACCGCGACACGCAAACCCCGCCGATCGGGGCAGATCCGATGCGGGCTGGAATGGCTGCCGATGGAAGACACGATGCGCCATCGGATGCGGGATCTCGTTCGTGGAGCCGGGCGGGGTGCGGGGGTCCGATCGAACAGCGTGGAAGGATTCTGGCGCCGCGCCGCCGCGAGCGCGGTCTTCGGCATGACCCTCGCCGGCTCTCTGTGGGCGGTCGGGCTCCTCCGGGAGCGCCGCGCGCTGAGGGAGGCCGTCGCGCATCGCAATGCCGTCATCCAGCACCTCGAGGGGCAGAAAACCCAACTGGGACTGGAGCTGCTCCGCGCCCACCAGACGCTGGCCCGGACGCAAGCCGACGTCGCCGACCTCGACGCCTACTCGCGCCGCGTCCAGGAGGAGATGCGACGGTTGTCTGAGGAGGTTCTGGAGATTCAGGCGGGCTACGCCGTCGCGCAGGACGCGCACGGCAAACTGCTAGAACAGGTCCGCGGCCTCGGTGGGCCGACGTCTTCCGCTCGCGTGTTCCCGGAGCTCGAGCGGGCGATTCACGAGGCGATCGCCGCCCGCCGCCGCTAGGCGTCACGCGGTCTTGCGCCGCTCCTTCACGTACAGGCTGCCTTCCGTCTGCTTCGCGTAAGCCTTCAGCTCCGCCCCGATCGTCGCGATCTCGCCGGGATGGGTGAACGGCTGCTGCTCGTTCGTGGCGACGGCGATGGAGATCGCCAGAAAGGGGATCTGGACGGATTCGCCCTTGCGGCCGGTGTGCAGCAGGTGGCCGCGCTCCCGATCGGCCTCGTCGTACCACGTGGGGGCGGCCGCGTCGAACCGCTGGACGATGGCGCGGCAGAGCGCGTCCACACGGTCGGGCGTCGTGATCAGCAGGAAGTCATCCCCGCCGATATGCCCCACGAAGTCCTTCGGGCTGCCGTGCGCCTTCGCCGCCTCCAGCAGGAGGCGGGCGGTCTGCCGGATGACGTCGTCGCCTCGCCCGAATCCATAGTGATCGTTGAACGCCTTGAACCGGTCGAGGTCGGCGTAGCACACCGCCATCGGGCTCCCGGCCTTGATGCGCCGCTCCAGCTCCTGCTGGATCGTGATGTTGCCCGGCAGCTTCGTGAGCGGGTTGGCATCGAGGTCTCTCGCCGTGCGGCGCAGCACCATCGTGACGCGGGCGAGGAGCTCCGTCGGCTCGAAGGGCTTCACGACATAGTCATCGGCCCCGGCGGTGATGCCGGCCACCTTGTCCTGCAGCTCCCCCTTGCCGGTCAGCATGATGACCGGCAGGTGGCGTAGGAGCAAATCGGTCTTGATCT
>CAYJWO010000078.1:0-5475 GCA_964373825.1 uncultured Planctomycetales bacterium | reverse complement strand
CCCCCGTAGGAGACGAGCGGCAGCGGGAGCCCCTTCGTCGGCACCAGGCCCGTGACGACCGCCATGTTCACCATCGCTTCGAGGACGAGCGTGCCGATCAAGCCGACGACCAGGTATTTGCCGAAGCGGTCCTGGGTCGCTTGCGCGATGCGCAGCCCGCAGGTGAGCAGGAGCCCGAACAGCACGATGATCGCCGTGGTGCCCACGAGCCCGAGCTCCTCACCGATGATCGCGAAGATGAAGTCCGTATGCGCGCTCGGCAGGTAGAACAGCTTCTGCAGCGATCCCCCCACCCCCAGCCCCACGAGCCCGCCGCCGGCCAGGGCGACGTAGGACTGCAGGATCTGGTAGCCGCTGCCGCGGGGGTCGCTCCACGGATTGAGGAAGGACAGGATGCGCTGGCGCCGGTACTCCGCCGCGCCGATCAGGAGGATGAGGGCGATGCCCGCCACGGCGAGCACCCCGATCACGTGCTGCCAGCGGGCCTTCGCGACGAACAGCAGCAGCAGCGCCATCGTCCCCATCGCCACGGCCGTGCCCAGGTCCGGTTGGAGCAGGACGAGGCCCGCGGTCAATCCGGTGACGGCCAGCGGCGGGGCGACGCCCCGCCAGAAGGCGCGGATGTCTGGTCCGGTGCGCGACAATCGTTCGGCGAGATACAGGACCAGCGACAGCTGCGCGAATTCGGACGGCTGCACACTCAAGCGCCCCAGACGAAACCACCGTTTCGCCCCGCCGACTTCCTGTCCGGCGATGCAAACCGCCAGCAGGAGCAGTAGGCTCACCGGCAGCAGCCAGCGCGCGGCGCGCCGCAGGGCAGGATACGGCAGGGCGAGGCAGGCGAGCCCGACCGCCAGGCCGCAGGCGATCGCTAAGAGATGCTGCGTCACGAAGCGGCCCGGGCTCCCGTACGTGGCCTGGGCCACGATGCCGCTGGCCGAGCAGACCGCCAGGACCCCAAGACAGAGCAGCGTGAGGACTATCACAGCCAGCGCGCGGCGGAGTTCCGTGGGGGTCATCGTCGGTCCACGGTCCACGGTCCACGGTCCACACGATAGCTGCTGGGGACGGTGGACGGGAGACGGGAGACGGCTTTATAGCCCATGTTGCACGGCGAGATCGCCGACTTGCGCGGGTTCCGTCTGCGTGTGTCCCAGCAGCTCACAGGCGGCGAACGACGGCCGCAGGCGGATGACCCGGGCCTGGCCGATGCGCCCCCCGCCCCGCAGGAGGTCGAACACCATCCCCAGCCGCAGGCCGTCCGTCGTCCCCTTGTCGAGCACGCAGAACCCATGCGGCCCATTGATCTCCACGACCCGCCCGATCAACTGCGGCACCGTGGCGTACTCCGATGTGACCACGATCGGCGGCAGCTCGACGGTCCCGGGGATGAGCGAGGGGGACGCTACCCCGCTCCCGCCCGCCCCGCCTGGAGCCGGCACGCTCACGAGACTCGGCCCCCCGGGCGGCCCGACGTGCCCCGGCGGTTCGCTCGCGATCTGCTGCTTCAAGCGGTCCACTTCGCGCTCGGCCAGCTGCAGCCGGTTGGTCAGACCCGTCACCTGCCGGCGCAGTCGCGCAGCGGTCTGGTCCAGATCGTCCCGCGCGGCTTCAGCGGTCGCCGCCTGCTCCCGCCACTTCGCCAGCTCTTCCCGGAGGGTCGCCTGGCGCGCTTCGAGATCGGTGGCGGCGGTCTCGGCGGCCTCCAGGGCTAGCTGGGTGCGATTCCACTCCTCGGTCGCCCGGGTCAGCTCCTGGCGGGTGGACGTCAGGCGCTCTTCGAGTGTCCGCCGCACCTGCGTGAGCTCCTCCAGCTGAGCGGCGAGCTGATCGCGCTCGCCGGTGACGAGTGTGAGCTCCCGCTGGGCGCCGATGAGGCGGCGCTGCAGCACCGTCATTTGCTGGCTCATCCACATCCCGCCGCCGACCAGGAGGGCGAGGAGCGGGATCGCGACGAGCAGCGGTTTGGGGAGGGTCATGACCTCGCCTCCAATCGGTGGACGATCGTCTTAAATGCCCGGCCGCGTTCCTCGAAATTGCGGAACAGGTCAAAGCTCACGCATCCCGGCGAGAAGAGCACCGTCGTGCCCGGGCGCGCCATCGTCACCGCCGCGGCCACGGCCTCCTCCAACGACGCGGTTTCCCGAATGGCCGGCGAGCCGTTGAATAGCGCGCGCAAACGCTCTCGCGACTCGCCGAACAACACCAACCCTTTGACGCGCGGGTCGTAGAGCGTGTCCGCCATGCCGGGCAGATCGTGCGGATCGGCGCGCCCGCCCGCGATCACCACGAGATCCCCCGGCGTCTGCGCGATCGCGTAGCGGCAGCTGGTCGCCGAGGTGGACTTCGAGTCGTTCACAAAGCGCACTCCCCGGATGGTCACGACGGACTCCAGGCGATGTTCCAAACCGTGGAAGCTGCGCAGGCACTGCCACGTCAGCGGGTCCGGAATCCCGAGGACCCGAGCCACCTGCAGCACCGCTTGCGCGTTGTCGCTCAGCGCCCGACGGGTCGCCGGGGCGAGCCAGAACGCCGGCGCGTTGGAACGGTTGTCGCCGAACCACACGCGCCGCGCGGGCAGCTGCTCTCCCATCGCCACGAGCTCCGGATCGCAGCCGTTGAGGATGGCCCAGTCGTCGGCCGTCTGCCGCTGGAACAGCCGCCGCTTGGCCGCGAGGTACCCCGACCGGTCGCGATGGCGATCCAAGTGGTGGGCGCCGAGATTTAACAGCACGCCGATCATCGGCTGCAGCCGGTCGCACCAGACGAGCTGGAACGAGCTCGCCTCCACGACCGCCACGATGTCGGGACGCAGCTGCTCGAGAACACTGCAGAAGGGGATGCCGAGATTGCCGCAGGCCACCGCCGGACGCCGGACCGCCGTCAGGAGGTCGGCGAGGAGGCTCACCACGGTGCTCTTCCCATTGGTGCCGGTC
Organism: uncultured Planctomycetales bacterium; assembly: GCA_964373825.1. GTDB lineage: Bacteria > Omnitrophota > Gorgyraeia > Aquiviventales > Aquiviventaceae > CAYJWO01. Next base: position 2,539 of record CAYJWO010000078.1, on the reverse strand, counting down.
ACGCCGATGATCGGCGACGGACAAAACTGATAGGCGAGCTCCACCTCGCTCATGATGGGGCGGCCGAGACGCTGGGCCCACTGGAGCGGTCGTGCGGTCTCCGGCACGCCGGGGCTCGTGACCACGAGCTCCGCCGATCGGATCAGCGCTTCGGTGTGCCCGCCGAGTTCGACGCGGTCCACGCCGAGCGGACCGAGCGACGCGGCGACGGCGCGCAGAGCCGGCGTGTCGCTCGCCTCCGTCACCGCGACCTGAGCGCCGATGCGGCGCAGCCACGTGGCGGCCGCGATCCCACTCTTCCCCAAACCGACGACGACGGTCCGCCGGCCGCGCCACGACTCGCCGAAGCGATCGGTCAACGCCATCAGACTCCCCCGACCGTCCCGAACGCCAACCACGCGAGGAGGAGGCCGATGATCCAAAAACGGACGACGATCTTCGGCTCGGCCAACCCGCCGACGTGAAAATGGTGATGGAGGGGGGCCACGCGAAAGAGCCGCCGCCCACCCCGCCAGCGGTACGAAGCGACCTGGAGCATCACCGAGCCGGCTTCGGCGACAAACACGCCGCCCAGCACGACGAGCCAGGCCGCAGCGCCCCCGATCAGGCTGGCCGCGGCGAGCGCTCCCCCCAGCCCCAGCGCACCGACATCGCCGAGGAAGACCGACGCGGGAAAGCTGTTGAACCAGAGGAAGCCCACGCACGCCCCTACTAGGCTGGCGCACCAGGGCAGCAGGATCTCGCGCGGGCTGCCGGGCAGCGCCATCCACGCCCAGACGCCCAGGGCGGCAAGGGTCAGCGTCACGCATCCCACCGCCAAGCCGTCCATCCCGTCCGTCAGATTCACCGCGTGAGACGTGCCGGCCATCACCACCATCGCCAACGGGATGATGCCCGACCCGAGGGCCAGCGGTTCGCTGCGGCCCGGCACCCACAGGATCGTCGCCGAAGAGCCCGGGGCCGCCAACAGCCAGCCGACCGCGGCACCCACCGCGAGCGACAGCCACAGCTTGGGGCGCGCGCGAAGCCCGGTCGCGTTCGGGTGGGTCAGCTTCAGCCGGTCATCCCACCAGCCGATCGCTCCCAACCCGATGATCGCCATGAGCATCACCCAGCCTTCACGACCGCTCAAGCCGCCGGCGAGGATCGCCATGACCATCCCCACCCCGAGGACGAGCAGCCCGCCCATCGTCGGCACACCCGTCTTGCCCGCCTGGTACGGCAGCAGCGGCGGACAGTCCTCGTGGCGCGTCGGCTGCACGCAGCCCGAGCGCGCCAACCAGCGAATCGCGGGGCGACCGAGCCCCAGACACACCACCGCGCTAGCCAGGGCAATACCGCTCACGTCACGGAGCGACGTGAGCATGCGCCTCCCGCGCGTATCGCTGCACGAGAAACGCGGTCACCGTTTCCAGGTTGAGCTTGCGCGACCCCTTCACGAGCAGCCCGTCGCCGGGCTGGAGGAGCTCCGGCAGCTCCTGTAGCAAGGCGTCCACGCCAGGATACGTCCGGACGCCGTGCGCTCGCTCCTCGTGCACGCCATCGGCGACGCACGCAGCGTACGCGCCCACCGCCAGCACCGCGTCGATCCCCAGCCGGGAGGCCAGCCGGCCGACCGCCTGGTGGGCCGACGGGGCGTACTCGCCGAGCTCCAGCATGTCACCCATGATCGCGACCGTGCGCTGGACCGGCAGCTCCCGCAGCGTCTCCAGGGCCCGCGCCATCGACAGCGGATTGGCGTTGTAGCAATCGTTGAGGATCGTCAGCCCGTTGCACCGCACGAGCTGCGACCGCATGGGCACGGGCACGGCGGTCTCCAGTCGCTGCTTGGCGAGGGAGAGCGGGATACCGAGCGCCCAGGCGGCCGCCACAGCGGCGAGGGCGTTTTCGGCGTTGTGGATGCCGGCCAGGGGGACGCGCCACCGACTGATGTCATCCCGCAGCCGCACGGCCATCCCGGCGTCCGCGCGGCGGAGGTCCACCGCCTGAATGTCGCACCGATCGCTCGTGCCGAACATCACCGTTCGCACGCCGGGCGCCAGGAAGCGGGGCGCCTCGAGGCAGACGTCGAGCTGATCGCCGGGCAACACCGCGCAGCCGTCCCGCGGAAGCGATGCCAGCAGGGAGAGTTTCTCCCGCATGATCTCCATGATGGAGCCGAAGAACTCCAGGTGTGCCGGTCCGACGTTGGTGATGACCGCGAGGTTCGGCTGGGCGATGGAGGCGAGGACCGCGATCTCCCCCGGATGGTTTGTCCCCAGCTCAACGACCGCCCAGCGGTGGCTGGGGCGAAGCCGCAGCAACGTCAGCGGCACCCCGATGTGGTTGTTCTGGGTTTCCGTGCTGCGCAGGACCTGTTCGGTCGTGTCGCCTCCGAGCGCTTGGGCGATGAGCTCTTTCGTCGTGGTCTTCCCGCACGAGCCCGTCACGGCGACGACCGTCGCTCCGTGGCGTCGGCGATGGAACCGGGCCAAATCTCCCAGCGCTTCCGTGGTGTCTTCCACCAGCACGACCGCGGGAGCCGCGGCTCCGAACGGTC
>CAYJWO010000077.1:0-5488 GCA_964373825.1 uncultured Planctomycetales bacterium | reverse complement strand
AGACCATCGAGCTTGGGCATCTTGATGTCCAAGAGAATGACTGCGTAATTCTCCTGCTCGGCTTTTCGGAGCGCTTCTTCGCCATCCACAGCGAAGTCGAGTTCATAGGCTCCGTCGAGGATCAGCCGAAGCGATTCGCGAACACCCTCCTCATCGTCAGCAATCAGAATCCGGGGTTTCATCGTCTCCTCCTCACTCATAGGACGGGCGGCGTGACGACGGAAAGGCATCGCGCGGTTCGCTGGCTGGGGTTCTTCAGCACATGTGGAATGGAGGCGTCGAAGTAGAGGCTGCTTCCTCTCTTTAACGTGTGCACGGCTTCGCCGATGCGCGCTTCGATCATCCCTTCCAAGACATAGAGGAAGCGTTCAGTCCCCACCTTGGCCTCTTCTCGGTTGGTCGTCCCGCCGGGCTCCAGGGTCAGCAGCACCGGCATGAGTTTCTTGGAGAGCACGTCAGTCGTGAGCAGCGTGGTCGAAAACTTCCCCGCCCGGTGAACGTACACGTCCTTCCGGCCTGACGCCGGCAGGAGCGACACCCCGCCCTTCGTCCGCGCTTCTTCAATCCCGACATACAGATCGGTGACTTTAATCCCAAGTGCGGTCGCCAGCTTGAGGTGCGACTCCAGCGTGCCCGTCATCCGGCCGGTTTCAACCCGCGAGATCGTGGCGGCATCCACGTCGGAGAGCTTTGCGAGCCCGATGAGGGTAAGCCGCCGAGCCTTGCGCAGCGATCGCAGACGGGCGCCCACGTTCCGCGCGGCCTCGTCCACGATCCGCTGATGCGGTGTGCTCACCCGGGCAATCCCTGTAGTTGCTGGTGCCATACTTCCTCCTCTTTGCGTGCGGTGTGATCGGTTAGTGTGAGTGTGCCATAGGATTACGTCTGCGTCAATTCGGTATTGAAATTTTCTCAAAATTACCCTTGACAGACCCTCAGGAAAATGATATGCTGTTTCTACAAATTACAGTTGCATTAACTGACACTTTGGAAATCCCCATCGGAGGCCGACATGACGCGATGGCAACACGTGATCCCGCAGCTCCTGGTCGCCTGTCTGCTCTCTGCCAGCGCCGCCGCGGCCGCCGAGCCGTTCCAGGAGTCCGGTGGGCAGGTGGTAATGGAAGCTGAACGCTATGACGCGAAACTTTCTCGCAGCGGAAAAGACTGGGTGCTCCAAACGGGACAGAGCGGCTACTCCGGAACTGGGTTTCTCACCGCCCTGCCCAACGCCGGGGTGACGCAGAATACGGGCTACACGACCCAGAGTCCGGAGTTGGTCTACCGGGTGCGGTTCTCGACCACCGGCACCTACTACGTCTGGGTCCGCGGAGCCGGGCCGACCACCACTGATGATTCGCTGCACGTCGGCATTGACGGCATCGGTCCAGCTTCCGCTGATCGGCTGGCCGGCTTCCCCACGAGCTGGACCTGGAGCCGCACCACGATGGATCAGAACGCCCCAGCCACCCTCCAGGTGACGACGCCCGGCGAGCACACGATCCACGCGTGGATGCGGGAGGATGGTTTCCGGTTGGACAAGCTCCTCTTACGGACGAACAGTGCCTCGACCGCCCCGACAGGAGTGGGTCCAGCGGAGAGTGCTCGCGTCGCACCGGCTGACACTTCCCCGCCCACGGTCAGCCTGGCGCAGCCGCAAGACGGCTCGACGGTCACCGGCACGGTCACCGTCAAGGCGCTCGCGACGGACAACGTTGGTGTCACCGGCGTGCGTTTCTATCTCGATGGGACGGCGTTGGGCGCTGAGGACACCAGCAGCCCCTACGAGCTCTCGTGGGACACGACGCTCACGGCGAACGGCTCGCACACGCTCACCGCCGTGGCGCGCGATGCGGCTGGCAACACGGCGACCGCCAACCCCGTGACAATCACCGCGCTAAACGTCCCTCCGGACACGACCCCGCCGACTGGCACCGTCACGATCAACGGCGGAGCCGCCGCGATCAATGCGCTCGACGTCACCCTGGCTCTGCAGGCTGAGGACGACGCAGGCCCGGTCGCGCAGATGCGGTGCTCCAACGACGGGGTCACCTACGCACCGGCCGAACCGTTTGCCACGACGAAGCCGTGGTCGCTGCTTTCTGGTGACGGCACGAAGACGGTCAGCGTTCGCTTCGCCGACGCGGCCGGGAACTGGTCAACGCCTTCGACCGCCGCGATCATCCTGGACACGACCCCGCCGCGGATCGACATCCTCTCACCCGCGGACGGCGAGGTGCTCACCGCCCCACCTCCGAGCCCCTGATGCCCCGCGCCGCGCGATGCCTCATTGACGACGCCGTCCACTACGTGCTGACACGGGGCGAGGGCGACCAGCCGATCTTTCGCCACGATGGGGACTACGCTCGGTACCTCTACCTGCTCTATCGTTACAGCCGCCTGCATGCGCTGCGGCTGTATCACTACGTGCTCCTGCCGACTCATGTGCACTTGCTGGTCGAAGCCGCTCACGCGACGGCGCTCAGCGCCGCTCTCCAGGGAATCAACCTGAGCTACGCCTTCTTCTATCGCAAGCGCTACGGCGAGCGGATCCCCTTGTGGCGCGATCGGTTTTTCAGCGCGCCGGTGGCCCACGATGCCCGCGGGCTGGCGTGCGGCCGATCCATCGAGCTGCATCCCGTGCGGACCGGTCTGGTCGCTGACCCGCGCGACTACTTCGCCAGCAGCTGCCGCACGTATACCGATGGGCTCGACAACCCGCTGCTGACGCCGAACCCCCTCTACGTGCAGTTGGCGCCGACGGCTGACGCGAGGCAGCGGTACTACCACAGGCTCCTCAAGGAAGACCTCAACGCGTTCCTCGCGATGTCTCTTGAGCGTCAGTTGGCGTTGCGGCAGCCGATGGAGATGGCGAAAGCCGTCAAGAAACAGTTCGGCCTCCCGCCCTTGACGCGCCCACCGGGACGACCGCGCAACACCATCGGCATGGTGATGTCGCACCTGGCCATCCTCGCACTCGCACTTACCGGTGGGCCTCCGGTCGCGCTGGGTCAGGCGAGCAACGGGATGTATCGCATGACCCAGGACATGATGACGGCGACCGGCGGACGGGTGCTCGGCCTCTCGACCGTCACGGCGCAGACCGCCCTGGGGCTCCCGGCATCCGGTGTGAGCGTGAACGAGTCGTTCCGGCTCTACGAAGGCTTCGTGCTCCTCAGGGCATCCGCGGAGGCGCTGCCGGAGGCTGCGGTGACTGTCACCGGGACGGTGGACGATCCATTGGCGCGGGTCACGGTGAACGGCGTCGCGGCGCTCCTCTCCGGTACCACGTTCACCGCGGAAGGCATTCCGCTGCGGGTCGGCCCGAACACGTTGACGGTGACCGCCGCGGACTCGCTCGGCAATGCGGTCTCCCGCTCGGTCGTGGTCTACCTCGATGTGCCACAGGCCCAGAAGACCCCGCGCTTCTCGATTGCGGTCCGCGGCACCGTTGACGATGCGGGGGCCGTGGTCTCGGTCAATGAGGTGCTGGGAGTCGTTGATGCCGCGACGCGCGAGTTCGAAGCCCTGGTCCCCGTCGTGACCGGGCACAACCGCCTCACGGTTGCGGCGACCGACGCCGCAGGCAATCGCGCCTCGCGGGCCATCGCCGTGTTCGTGCCGCCGCCCACCCGACCGCCGGCGATGCCCACCGTGGGCACCCGCGGCACCCCGCCACCGGCCGTGACCGATGATGCCTCGATCACGATCGGAGGCACTAAGACAGCCGGAACGACCATCTGGATCAATGGGGTGCTGGTGGACGGGAACACGACCGCCTTGGAATGGTCCGCGGCGCTCACACTCGTGGAGGGCGATAACGAGCTGGTGGTCGTCGCGCGCAGCGCCGATGGCGCGTCCAGCGCCGAGGTGACCATCAACGTCATTCTTGATACGCAACCGCCGAGGGTGACGTTTGACCCGCCGGCCAAGACCAACTGGAATCCCGCCATGCTCAGCGGGATCGTGGATGACAGCGCGACGACGATCCGGGTCAACGGTATCCTCGCCCATCGCGCGAAGCGCGATTTCACCATCTCCGTGCCGTTGGCCCCTGGGCCGAACACGCTCCGCCTGGTGGCTGAGAGCCCGACGGGGCTCGTGACCGAAGTCCTGCGCGACGTCGTCCTTGGCACCGTGCCTCGCATCGCGGCCGTCCAACCGGCTGGCCCCGCGTTGCTCTACGCCGGCATCGCCGCTCCCATCCAGGTCAGCGCCACGGACGAGGAGGGTGACGTTATCGCCTATCGCGTTCGGTTGGACGACACGCTCCTCATGGACTGGGCCGAGACCGATCGCTTCCCGTGGACGCCGTCTTCCGGTCAGCTCGGAATCCATGCCCTCACCGTGTCGGTGCGGGACGCCTACGGAGATCTGTCGACCGAGACGATTCACGTCATGGTCATTCGGCCGCCGATTCAGCATCCCTAGCGAAGGAGGTTCCCATGAAGGCAACCGTGCGGATAGCGATCGTGGTGGGGCTGCTCTTCCTGACGAGTGTTTCGGCCTCTGCGGAAATTCCCCACCTGATCCGGTACCAAGGGCAAGCGGTGGATCGGCAGGGGGTTCCGCTAGAAGGCCCGTACACCTTGCACTTCCGGCTCTATGACGCGGAAACGGGCGGGACGGTGGTCTGGGAAGAGGTGCAAGAGCCTGTGGAGCTTACCGAGGGGCACTTCAGCGTCCTGCTCGGCCAGGTGAGCGCACTCGATGGAATGGAGTGGACCGAACCGTGTTGGCTCAGCGTTCAGGTGAACGGCGAACCGGAGCTGGCGCCACGCCAGCGGATCACGAGCGTGCCCTTAGCGCTGCATGCGGGCGTCGCCGAGCGGCTCAGCGTTCCGGTCACGACCTCCACCATCGCCGACGACGCCCATGGGTTGGTGCCGACCGGCGCCATCATCCTGTGGAACGGCGCAGGCTGTCCGGCTGGCTACACGCGGCTAAGCGCCTACGACGGCAAGTTCTTGGTGGGATCAAGTACATCCGGCACAACGGGCGGATCGAACACGCATACCCACGGCGCAGGCAGCTATGTTTCGGCGGCTCATACCCACACGATCCCCGCCGGCAATACCTACGCGGCCGTCATCAGCGGCGGCACCGACGGAGACAACCGCCTGAGCTTGAAGACAGGCAACATAGGCATGTATGAGATCAACCGCAAATACATCAACTCCGATATCGTCACAAACTCAGGTGGCGCTACCGACGTCTCTGGCACCTCGAGCGCTGCTGACAGTCGGCCTGAATTCATGACCATCCTGCTCTGCAAGAAGGAGTAGGGCGATCATGATGCCCCGCTGCCCTCCATCACGACGAATCGTCGCTGCGGCGACCGCCGCATTCATGGTCGCGGTCCAGTTAGTATTGCCACCTCAAACTGAGGCGTCGCACCTGGGCTCAACCACCGCATCGGCCGGATCCGTCCCCCCGCCGGCGGTCACGGCGATCGAGTCATTCCAGCCGGACTTGTTCACCGGGCGCG
>CAYJWO010000076.1:0-5533 GCA_964373825.1 uncultured Planctomycetales bacterium | reverse complement strand
CTCCCCGCGCACGTGCACGACGTAGGGGCAGTGCCGGCAGATGAACATGACGAGCAGCCCTCGTCGGCTGGCGAACGTGTCGAGCGCGATCGTTCGTCCGGACACCACATCGGGCAACTGAAATGGGGGGGCCGGCGTTCCTAGGGCGAGCATGGTGGATGGGGTCAGCGCCATGGCCGAGGTTCCTACGGTCTCCCATTGTATGCGACACGGGCCGAAAAAACCATTGCGCGGCCCGTTGCCGTGTGTACGATAGATAAGCGTGAAGCCCATGCAGGGGGTGGTACATCGGCATGCATCCCGGCACGATGCGCACCCGTGGCGCATCGTGGGATGGGTTGTCCTCTCGTATCTCGCCTCGACCGCCAGCGCTGCCGCCCAATCGTTGCCCGACTTCATGGAACATTGGGAGTTTGGCATCGACGTGGATGAGGATCAAGGCCCCTCGTATTTCGCCGACCTGATCGTGCCCCTCCTACCCTTGCGCGATGACGACCACGTGGCGTTCTTCGAGCCACGCCTCAGCTACACCAACGACGAGCAGCTCTACAACTTCGGGTGGGGGTACCGCCGGCTCGTCGCCAATGGCACGTGGCTGCTGGGCGGGAACATGTTCTACGACTACGGCGCGGAGCGGGATCACTATCGCCTCGGTTGGGGGCTCGAAGTCCTGGGGGCCGCCGCGGAATTTCGGGCCAACTACTACCTCGGGCTCTCCTCGGCTCGACTGATCGAGGACAGCGCGACGACCCAGACGTTCGAGAAGGCGGTCGATGGGTTCGACCTCGAAGCGGGATTCCCGGTGCCATACTACTCCCGGATGAAGCTCTTCGGGGGGTTCAACTGGTACAACTTCACGGCCTCGAATTTCCACAATCGGTACGGCTGGACCCTGCGGGCTGAGTACACGCCGTGGCCCTTCCTCGTCATCGATGGAAGAGTCGACAACGACACCAAATCCAACCTGGACTGGGGCATGAAGGTCGCCTTCCGCCTGCCGTTTGGAGACCACCAGCCGCTGCCGATCCGTTCCCCGCTCTCGCTCGATGAGACGATGGTGCCGTCCGGTGACGCGACGAACAAGCGCTGGGTCTTGGTGGAGCGCCACCATGACATCGTGGTCGAGACGGAACGCAAGACCGCCAGCGTGAGTATCGAGGTGAGGCGGAACAACTAGTCATGCGCGGGGTGCGTCGTCGTGTGCTCGTGGGGTGGGTTGTCGTCGGATATCTTGCCGGCATTCCCATCACGGCACAGGCCGCCTCTGGCGATGCCGATGGGACCTATCAGGTGACCGTGACGAAGGTGGAGCTCTCCAGTAACGGCGGGAGCACCTTCACGACGATCTTCTCGGGCAGCCAGACCATCAACATCGCGGCCGTTGACGCGGGCGCGGTGGCGGCGAGCTTAGCCAGCGGGGTGGCGTTGGACAGCGGCACGTACACGCACGTCCGGGTGACGTTGGGGGCAACGCTGCTGTTCAAGGGCTACGTGAACAACGGGGCAACGACCATCTACACGGACGGCGGCACAGACACCGGTGCGTTCTCAACGAACGGCTCCGCCGCGAATACCCCGGGCAGCGACTACGCGGTGGGCACCATCACGATCCCGGAGGCCAACCGCACCAACACGACGACGGGGCTCTCCATCACGATGCGGCCTGGTCAGTCGCCGACCGTGCAGATTAAGTTCGACACCTCCGGCGTCTTGACGCAGAGCGGCGGGATCCCCTCCCTCAACCCGCCAACGATCACGATTACGTCCTCGTAAGCCACTCCACCTCATTTCGCCTCCTCGCGCTTACGCAACCGCGCGATGAAGAACCCTTCGATGTCGTCCGTCGGCAGGATGCGCACCGCGCGGCGCACCCCCGGGTGGAACGGCCGGCCCTCCCAGATGGCCAGCCCCGGCATCCAGTTGGCGAGGCCCAGGGTCACCGCTTCGACGCCCACGAGGCCCGCGGACCGTTCGAGCGCGTCATGGAGAATGGCCTCGTTCTCCTCCGGCGCGAACGTGCAGGTGGAGTAGACCAGCACCCCGCCCGGCCGCAGCGCGGTGAGGGCGGCGGCCAGGAGCCTCCGTTGCTTGCGGGCCATCTCGTGGATCTTGCGCAGACTCCAGTACCGGTGCGAGGCGGGCTCCTGCGCCTGAAATCGCCCTTCGGCGCTGCAGGGCGCGTCGAGCAGAACCCGGTCGAATTGGGCGGGGTGGCGGTACCCGAACGCCTCGCCGAACCGGCAGGTCACCTCGACGTTGCGCGCCCGCTGCAGCGCGATGTTGGCCTGGAGCTTGTAGCCCCGCACACGATTGTTGTCGTTGGCGATGATCCGGCCCTCCCCGCGCATGAGGCAGGCCATCTGCGTGGTCTTGCTGCCCGGGGCGGCGGTCAGATCCAGCACGGTCTCCCCCGGCTGCGGATCGAGGACGAGCGGCGGCAGCATGCTCGAGAGGCTCTGGACGTAGATTGTCCCCTCGCGATAGAGGTCAGTTGCCTGGAGATCCCGCAGCCGACCCTCCCGCAGCACGAACGCCTCCGGGTACCACGCCACCGGCTCGAGACGGAATCCCTGCGCGACCAATGCCTCACGGATCTCCCGGACGGGAGCCGCGAGGGTGTTGACCCGGAACGTGGTCGGCCGGGGCGTGGTGAATGTTCGCAGGGTCCGCGACCAGCGTGACGAGGGGATCAGCCGCTGCAGGCGCGCCAGGAACTGGGCGGGAAGGTCGTGGGCGTCGCTCGGCATCGCCGTGCACTCCCCGTCTCGTCGTCGAACTACGAGACGGGGGCAGCCGTCGCTGGCGGATGGGCGGCGTCTCGGACCAGCGCAAGGGCCCGCTGCATCCCGACGGTGGGGATGGCACTGCAGCCGGGTGCCACGGCGACGTACCAGCCGCCCTCGCCGCAGGCGATCGCGATCCACGCCTGCTGGGTGAAGCCGCCCTCCGCGACGACGACGCGCACCATGCCGAGGTACCGCTGGGGGTCGTACAGGAACTCCTTGAACTCTACGGTGAGCTCCCCGTGTTCAGATTGCGGATGAAACTTCACCGGATCGAAAGCGGGAATCCGATAGGTCTCCATCGGGACCTCCTCCTCGGCCGGCACCGGGATGTGTGTGTGCTTGCGCAGCCGGATTTCGTCGAACCGCTCCTGCCCTCGCGCGGACCACTTCCGGGCATACTTCGTCTCGCCGTGGACGGGCACCGTGCCACACGTCACGTCGAATCCGGTGCCGGGGGTTTGCTCCAGGAGCCACTCGCGGTAGGGAGCGAAATCGGTGACGACGAATGCCTCGCCGTCAGCCGTGAGCCGGCTGTTGAGGACGCGCAGGCCCTCGTGCGAGAAGAGCCGGTGCTTCGCATGCCGCGTCTTGGGCCACGGCATGGGAAAATAACAGCGCACGCGGTCAATCGACTGTGGACGAAAGAGCCGTTCGAGCGCCACCCGGGCGTCCGCCAGCACGAAGCGTACGTTCGTCACCTCGGTCTGAGCGGTTCGTCGGAGTGCTCGGCGGATCGACCCCCACCCCACCTCCACGCCGACGAACTGTCGGTCCGGTGATTCGCGGGCGTGGCGCACGAGGAGCTCGCCGTTGCCGAACCCCAGCTCCACGTCCAGGGGACCCGCGCACTGGAACCTGCGGGGCCAATCAATCGGGCGTTCCGCGTCCTCCCAGCGAATGAACGGCTGTAAGGACCGGTAGCGGGCCTTCATCCATCGGTAAAACGGTGAGTCTTGATGAAGCGGATCACGTCTGTCAGTTTCGCTTCCGCCATGGAGATGCAGGTGTCGGCGCATCCGTAGTACAAGCGCAGCGTGTCGCCGAGCACCACCGCGGACGACGGAAACACGACGTTGGGCACGTCGCCCATTCGCTCGTACGGCTCCGTGGGAGCAAGGAGGTAATCCCGTGTCCGCGCCAGCAGCTTCCAGGGACGGTCGAGATCGAGGAGCGCCCCACCGATGTAATACAAGTAGCCGTTGCAGCTGGTCCACACGCCGTGGTAGATCAAGAGCCACCCGTCCGGTGTTTCGATCGGCACCGGGCCAGGTCCCACCTTGGTGCTCTGCCAGCCGCCCTTCGGCCCGAAGATGAACCGGTGGTGGCCCCAGTGCGTGAGGTCCGGGCTCTCCGAATAGAACACGTCGCCGAACGGGGTGTGCCCGCGGTCGCTGGGCCGGTGGAGCAGCGCGTACTTGCCGCGGATCTTGCGCGGGAACAGCACGCCGTTGCGGTTGGGCGGCGGCAGCAGGTTCTCGTGCTGGCGGAACGTCTTGAAGTTCGTCGTCGTGGCCAACCCCAACGCCGGCCCCTGGGCGCCGGCGTTGCACCAGACGACGTGGTAGGTGCCGCCGATCTGTGTCACGCGCGGGTCGTAGCTGTGCTCCTCGACGCGCAGCTCCGCGTGGTCCGGTGTCATCCGGAGCGGGGCCGGGTCAACCGTCCACCGGATACCGTCGGCACTGCGCCCCACGTGCAGGCGGTAGCGCATGTCGATCTCGTCCACGCGGAAGATGCCGGCGAAGGCCTTGCCGTACCGCACGATGGCGCTGTTGTGGATGCTGTTCGCCCGCGGCACCGCCTTGGCGGTGACGATGGGGTTGCCGACGTAGCGCTTGAATACCGTTTCGTTCGCCATCCGCCCTCCTACTGGCGATATCAGATATCGGCGGCGATTCAGCCCGCGAGATCTGATATCGCTCGTCGCTTGCGTGGAGCCACGCTGGTCGCGTGGCCGTAGAATGATGCCGCGCACTCCATGAGCGTTTCCGACAGCGTGGGGTGCGGGTGGATCGCCTCGGCTAGATCTCGGGCGGTCGCCCCCATCTCCACCGCCAGCACTCCCTCGCCGATGAGCTCCCCCGCCCCAGCACCCACGATCCCAACGCCCAGGACGCGCTCCGTCTCGGGTTCCAGGATGAGCTTCGTGAGGCCGTCGGTCCGGTCGAAGCTCAGCGCCCGCCCCGAGGCCGCCCAGGGAAACCGCGCGACCTCGACGGGGATCTGCTTCGCTCTGGCCTCGGCCTCGGTGAGGCCGCACCACGCGACCTCCGGATCGGTGAAGACGACCGCCGGCATCACGATGTCCTGGAACGCGTTCGGCTCGCCGGTGAGGACATCCACCGCGATGCGCGCCTCGCGCGCCGCCTTGTGCGCCAGCATCGCTCCCCCCACCACGTCGCCGATCGCGTAGATGGCTGGGTCTGTCGTCTGCTGCTGGGCGTTCACCTTGATGCACCCCTTGTCGTCCTGGGTGACCTGCGTGTTCTTCAGCCCCAGATCATGCGTGTTCGGCACCCGGCCGATGGAGACGAGCACGCGGTCGTACAGCTCGTCGACGAGCTGGCCGTTCAGCTCCATCGTCACCTTGATTCGTTTTCGGCTCGTGGCCATCTTCAAGACCTTGGTGCCGATCCGCACCGCCTTGAACGCCCGTTCGGCGTAGCGCTGGACGGGGCGCACGAGGTCCGGATCCGCCCCCGCCAGGATCGTCCCCAGCGCCTCCACGAGGACGACGCGGCTGCCCA
>CAYJWO010000075.1:0-5592 GCA_964373825.1 uncultured Planctomycetales bacterium | reverse complement strand
CAAATTCCAGGTGGTGCCTCAATGTGACGGGTCCTGCCGCTGCGCCACCCCACGGCAGTGCTCGCCCGCCGGGCCGCTGTACAGCGGCCGGGGCCTGCGGGCCCCGACCGGCAGGCTGCGCGCTGGCGTGGGGGCCCCCGCTCCGCGTCACCCCTCACATTGAGGCACTACCAAATTCCACAGTCATTGGCGCTGTCGCGCGGCCCGACGACACCATCTCATCGCAACCAGACCAAGTCCAACGAGGGGGCCTGACGTCGGCTCTGGTACCTGCGGGAGCGGCAGATGCTCGCGGCCGTCCACGGTCGTCCCCGGCGAGAACGCCGCAGACGCCACGGTCGCGTGGCGCACGAAGGGGCCGGTCGCATCCGGCCACCGGGTCAGCGACGTGTCGCGCCCCCCTTCGCTGCCGTACGTCACCAGGCCCACCACGCTCCCAAGCGGATCGAGGAGAGACACCGTATCGCCGGCGTTGTTCAGCGCGAGGCGGCCGGTCGATGCCACGACGGCATCGGCAAAACCGGAGGGTGCCCCGCCGCCGAAGACGACGAAAAATCCACGAGCTGGAATGGAGGCTCCGGCGGCAAACACGTGCCGAACACCCACGGCGTCCGCCAACCGCCAGCCGCTCAACGCCGCCGCCTCCGAGCCGGTGTTCACGAGCTCGAGGAACTCGTCATCGCTCGTGTCCACGACACCGTCGCGATTCGCGTCCCCGAAGCCTGCCGGCGGATCGGCCAAGAGTTCGTTGATGAGGATCGTCGCCTCCGCCAGCGACCCACCCATGACTCCAACGGCGAACCACGCCCCCACGAGACCACTGACCCATCGAGCCATGACATCCCTCCTCGGTTGAGACAAACAAAAAACGCAGGAGAGAGCGTCACTCTCCTGCGTTCCTGATTGTCTCGCTGTGCTACGCGACTGACTAACGAGTGCTCGCTCCGCTCGGTGCGAGCCACCTCCACGGCCACAGGCTCAGCCGCACGACGCCCACCAAGTCATCCTGCCGGATGGGACCGAGCCGCCGCGAATCCACGCTGTGCTCGCAGCCGTCTCCCCTCACGAAGAGCGCCCCGTCCTGGGCAAATCCCGCCACTCGCTTGAGGAGCGCTCGACCCCCTAAGGCCGCCGGACGGACGGCGACGATCGCTCCGCGCGGCGGCTGGCGTCTGCCGGTCTCCACGCACACCAACGCCCCGGGCGGCACCACGGGCGCCATGCTGTGCCCTTCGACCCGCATGAGCCGCATCTTCGAGTTACTTCTTCTTGGCGGCTTCGGCTTTCTGGAACAGCTCGCTGATCTTGGCAACCGTGTCCATCAGCTCTTGCGCCTTGGCGACGTCTACATGCTGCTTGTTATAGGAGCAGAGCTTGGCCGCCTTCCAGAACGTCTCGTGGAGATCCGGGAACATCGGCAGGTGCTCCGGCTTGAAGTAGTCGGTCCAGAGGATCAGCAGCTCCTGCTTGCAGAGCTGCACGTGCGTCTCTTTCGTCTGGGTCATGCGCACGATGGTGTTGCGGTACTCCAGGACTTCGCTCGGCTGCGCACTCGCCCCAGGCACCGGCAGGTCGGTCATCTTCTTGGCCATCGTGTAGACGGTCTTGGCGGCGACGGCCGCCTGGTGGGGGTCGTAGATGCCGCAGGGGACGTCGCAGTGGGCGTACACGGGTTCAATGCGGAGCCATCGATCCATCAGATGAGTGGTACACGCGCGCCGGGTCATCACGCCTCCTTCAGTGAAGGTGAGGGAAGCTGCATTATAGCACGATCCGCCAAGCGGTTCGCAGCGCGCGCAAGGCCGTCTCGAGCGTCTGGGTGGGCGTGCCGCGGGTCGACAGTTGGGTCCAGGCTGATGATGGCCAGCCGCGGACCGGCTCGTAGCCAGCTTGGAGCCGATCGAAGTGCTCCGGACGGGCTTCTGAGAGATCGGCCCGAGCGGCGAGGCGGTGCGCGATGCGACGTTGGGCAACCCGGCGGGGTATGGCGCATTCGACGTAGTGGAACGACGCTCCAGCTCGTGCGGCGATCCGGCGCAGCGCCTCGCGGCCGGCCGCCTTCGAGAACGTGCCATCGCACACGACCGACTCTCCTCGACGAATCATCTGCTGGGCGCGAGCGACGAGCCGCTGGTACACCTGGGCCGATACCCAGGGCGCGTAGAGCCCTCCGGCGAACCCCTGACCATGTCGGCGCAGTGAAGTGAACTCTTGGAGCCGAATCGCGTCGGTTCTTAGCCAAGTCGCCCCCAACGCCTCGGCGAGATGCCGGGCGAGCGTGCTCTTGCCCGTGCCGATAAGTCCGCCGATGACCACCAGCCGCGGGGGGGCGAACCGCCGAGCGTAAGCCAGTGCTAAGCGGAAATGACGCCGGGAGAGCGCGCGGACGCGCCGCCCCTGGGCCGTGCGCGGGTGCTGCAGCCAGGCGAAGCCGCGCACCTTGCCCCGCACCAGCGTCCGGTGGCACTGGTAGAACGGCAGCATGGGCGCGAGCGTCGGATCATGGATCTGCCGCTGGAGGCGTTGCAGCAGCTCCCGTGCTAGATCCTCGCGGCCGCGGAATTCCAAATCCATCATGAGGAAGCTGAAGTCGTTCGCGATATCCCCGCAGCGGAACGCCGGCTGAAACTCCACGCAGTCGAAGATCGCCACCGGCTTCGTGAGGCAGATGTTCTCGCAGCGCAGGTCGCCGTGGCCGTCGATGATGCGCCGCTCCTGAAGCCGCCGCCTCAGCAGCGGCTCGTGGAGGACCAGAAACTGCCGGTACGCCGCTTCCAGCCGCTCCCGATCGCGCGCGGTCAGCAGCCGCCCCACGAACGGCTGGCACTCCCGAAGATTGCCCAGCACGAGAGCCGCGACTTGGCCGGGACGCCCGTAGTGGTCAATGACGCGGCTGCGGCGAGCACGGCGGAAGAAGCGTACCAGCTGATCCGCAATCGCGCGGATGTCCTTGGGCCGGACGCGGCGGGCGGCCATGAGCCGGTCGAGCATGCGCGCCTCCGGCAGCCGCCGCATCCGCACGAGCCACTCGACGACGCGACCAGTTCCCCCTAGGCGCAGCCCGCCGCGAACCGCCACCACCGGCACCAGGTCGAGGTAGACGTCCGGAGCGAGCCGCCGATTGAGGATCAGCTCCAACTGGCAGAAGCGGTAGCGGCTGGACAGGCGGGAGGCATCGAGAAACGGGAACTGCACGGGCTTCTTGAGCTTGTAGGCGAAGTCTCCGGCAAGAAAAACGTGAGAGACGTGCGTTTCACGCCGGAGCACCTGGCGCACCGGATGGGGATAGGCGGCGGGCTGCGACAGCCAGGCGACCAGGCGGCGCTCGTGTTGCTCCATGGGGCTAACTACGATATCAGATATCGCCCGCAGGCGATATCTGATATCGCTCTTGAGGTTTGCGTTAAGGCTTGCTAAAGTGAGCGGCGAACAAGGGAGGCTACGCACATGACGAGATCGATGGGACGGGCTGGCGTACTGGGGTTAGTGGTCCTCCTGGGAATCGGCATCGCCCCTGGGACGGCGTCGGCGGAATCGGTGGAGGGGGGCAAGGCGTTCACAAAGCTGTTTCGGGGTTTCGTCAACGTCGTCACCGGCTGGGTGGAGATTCCCAAACGCATCCAACAGACCAGCCAGGCCTCCGGCACCGCCGCCGGGGTCACGTGGGGCACTTTGCGCGGCTTCGGGTATGGCTTCATCCGCACCGCCGCCGGCCTCTACGAGCTGGTCACCTTCCCATTTCCGGCCCCTCCGGGCTACGAGCCGGTGATCGATCCGGAGTACGTGTTTACGACTTCGGCCGCTTCACAAGACTCTTCCTCCTACTAGAGGAAGTGTTGTAACCAACTGATTATCAGTCAGTAAAGTGACTTTTCCTCGCTATTCTTCAAATTTAGGGCTAAAAAAGCTTGCTAAATCGCGTAAAATCGCTTATACTTTAGCAAAGGCCACTTGGGGAGTGGGTCCCTAATAGGGAGGTGGGGGTATGGACACGGGCTTAAGCCTTGTCGAGCAGTTCGTTATCGAGCCGCTTCGTTCGGCGCTCACCCAGCTCATGGTGTATGCGCCATCCATCCTCGGGGCGCTGATCGTCCTCCTCATTGGAGGAGCCATCGCCAAGGGGTTGGAGCGCGTGATCATCGTCACCCTCCAGAAGCTCAGCCTGGACCGCTTGGCGGACCAGGTGCAGCTCTCGACCGTGCTGTCGAGAGGGGGGGTCCGCCACAAGGTGTCTGAGCTCATTGGGACGGTCGTTTACTGGCTCGTCATGCTCGCGTTCGTCATGACCGCGCTCAATGTGCTGAACCTGATGGTGGCTGCAGAGTTGTTCCAGCAGGTGGTCGGGTTCCTGCCCAATGTCATCGCGGCCTTATTTATCTTGGTGATCGGCATCTTCGCGGCGGCCTTTGTATCGGCCACGGTCCGCACCGCCGCGAGCAACGCCGGCATCCTCCAAGCGCATTTCCTGGCCCAGCTGGTGCAGACCTTTGTCGTGCTGTTCGCCAGCGTCGCCGCCTTGCAGCAGCTGCAGATCGTGTTCGTCGGCGAGGTGTTCCTCATCATCCTGGCCGGTGCCAGCCTGGGCTGCGCGCTCGCCTTTGGCCTCGGCTGCAAGGACATGGCCGGCCGGTGGACCAGCGATTTCCTGCAGCAGTTGAAATCGCGCAAGCGCTAACGTCCCGACGTCCTTTCCCCACCCCGTCATGGTTGCTGGTGGCGGCCATGACGGGGTGGTGTTGTGTTCCGGTTGCTTCCGCCCTCAACACGCGCCAGCTTGACCCGCAGGAGCAAGCCGCCCTCCACGCCGTGCTCGACGCGCTGGAGCCGATGATCGCCAGCCGCAAGGCCGATGGGTCGGCGAACCTGCTGACCTGGGAGGAGCTCTACGCCCCGCTCGCTACCGAGCAGCAGGCGTTCCTGGACGCGTTCCGGGCGCTGAAGGCTGAGGCGCTGGGGGCCACCAGCCACTATTTCGGTGAGCCGGCGACCCCACCGGTGCTCGTCCCAGTCGGCCCGCAGCTGATCATGAAGAACAATCAGCAGCTACCGTTGGACCCGCAATACCTGCCGCACCCCGCCTTCCAGGCCTACCA
The DNA here is from genome assembly GCA_964373825.1 of uncultured Planctomycetales bacterium. Taxonomy (GTDB): domain Bacteria; phylum Omnitrophota; class Gorgyraeia; order Aquiviventales; family Aquiviventaceae; genus CAYJWO01. Next base: position 499 of record CAYJWO010000075.1, on the reverse strand, counting down.
GCGCATGATGGAGGCCATGGAGGCTGACCTCGGCCGCCGGCTGCGCGTGGAGTCCGGGTACCGCTCCCCAGCGTACCAGCTGTACCTCTTCCTGTACTACCTTCCGAAGCACGGCTACTCGATCGAGGAAACGAACCGGTTCGTCGCCCTTCCGGGCCACAGCGAGCACGGGTACCCGCCGCGCCAGGCGATCGACTTCATCAACGAGCAGGGGATCAACGGCGAAGACCATCCGGAGGAGTTCGAGGCGCTGCCGGAGTATGCCTGGCTGCAGCAGCACGCGCCGGCCCACGGGTTCGCGCTCTCGTATCCCAGAGACAACCCCCACCACACCGCGTTTGAACCGTGGCATTGGCACTTCGAGGAGCAGCGACAAGCGACAAGTGACAAGTGACAAGCGGGTAACCCGGACGGACGTCGCCGTTGCCACCTGTCACTTGTAACTTCCTGAGAAACGGCTACAAACAGCACATTTTCATCGATGCTCGACGAGACATTG
>CAYJWO010000074.1:0-5594 GCA_964373825.1 uncultured Planctomycetales bacterium | reverse complement strand
CTACCTAGGAGGGAAAGGCCGCTAGGACTGAATCCAGAAACTCGAGTTCTTCATGAAGTAGGGTCGTATCCGCAAGTTCCCACAGCATGCCGTCGACCAGGGCCTCGTCAAGCGCATCCAGCAGCGCCATCGTGTCCTCGAGGGACGGCGTGGCGGGCTGATGCGGCGTCATCTGGGGTACTGCGGGCGGCTGGCGGTCAACCAGCGAACGGGTGGCGGCTGGCGGTTGTCCGCGCAGGGCCAGCTCTGGCAGCGGCTCCTGTCGGTGGGTGACCAGCAGGAGGAATGCTGCCACAGCGCCCGCCAGACCGATGCTCACGCTTGGCCACGACCATTGCCAGGGCTGTGCGGACACGCGCTGCTGGACCGGCTCGCTGGGTGCGCGAACGGATGCCATGACGGCCTGAGTGAATCGGACGGCGTCCACCGGAGGGTCCTGCAGCGGATGGCGCGCGCACCAGGCTCGCAGCCACGTGGCGTCGTCCATCAGGCTCCCTCCCGGGCGATCCAGGGTGCCAGCTCAACCCGAAGCTGCTGGGTCGCACGAAACACGTGCGACTTGACCGTGCCGACTTCGCACCCCATCACCTCTGCGGCATCCTCCAAGGTCAAGCCGTGGAGGTAGTGCAGCACGAACGCGGTCTGCTGCTGTGGCGACAGGCGCCGGATCGCAGCACTCAGCTTGCCGGAGAGCTCGCGGTCAACGGCGCGATCGCGCGGATCGGCCGATGGATCCGCTACCTCCATGAACAGATCGGCGTCGGCGACCGTCGGCCGACGAAGCTTCTGTCGTCGGGCGTCCTGGCACTTATTGACGACGATCCGGTACAGCCAGGTGGAGAACTTCGCTCGACCGCGAAACTCCCCGAGCGAGCGGTAGGCGCTGACCAACGCCTCCTGCGCGACATCCTCGGCTTCCTCGGCGTGCCCCAGCAGGCTCATCGCGAGTCGCAGCACCGCGCGCTGGTGCCTTCGCACCAGCTCGGCGAAGCGTTCCACGTCGCCACGACGGACCGCCTCCACGAGCTCGGGGTCGCTGGGCTCCATCGCGGTTCGTAGTATAGCATTCTCACTCCTCCGGCAGCCGGTCAATCGCCCGCTGGACGCGCGATTCGCACAACGCCCGGCTGCGCGCACTCCGCATCTCGTGGCACGCGGCCAGCTGCGCTTCAAGACGGGCCCGCGCGGCGGCGCGGCGCTCCGCGGCCTGCTGGGCGCGCCGGTCGGCGGCGGCCTGCCGAGCAGCCTCGCGGCGCTGGGCTTGTTCTTGCCGCGCCACTTCGCGCAGGTGCGCCCTCAGGTCCGCCGTCTCGCTGCGGTGCCGGCCGGTCAGCTCACGGTTCTCCTGCGAATGCCGCTGGACGAGCTGCCGGTACCGTGCGCGGTACTCGGTGCGGGAGAGCGTCGGATCCTCCGCGAGGGCTTCGCGCTCCGTGCGCTGGCGCGCCTCGAAGGCACGCCGCTCCTCGTGGTGGCGCGCCTTGCACTCCGCGACGGTCCGCCCGCACAGGGTGCTGCCCCCTGCATCACCCCCGACCGATGGCGGCCCCCCCGAACCCCCGGAGCTGCCGGCCACCGGCATGGCGACGTTGGAGCCCTCGGGGATGAGGGTGTTGGAAGTGCCCTCTGGAGCGCCAGGCTCGACCGCGGCGCGCGAGGACGATGGGGGCGTCCTCATGACCGTTGGGGTCGCAGGAGGTTCTGGGGGCCTTGGAGATTCGACACCACGTGGCTGAATCGCCGCTCCCGTCACTCCGACGGCTCCCCGATCGGCGAGATGCCGCGCGAGCCGACCGCGCCGTTGGCTGGCGAGGGCGCGGAAGCGCTCCGGCGCTTCGCGCCGAAGCTGCCGCAGCTGCTGGCGACGCTGGATCATACGCCGCCTCGCCAGCGCTTCGAACGCGACGGGATCATCGGACTGTAACGCCTCGAGCTGCGCGCGCAGCCGATCCAAGTGTGGCTGGATGGCGCGCTGAAATGCCTCCGGATCCTCGACCCGAAGTTCCGCCAGGCGCTCAGACTCCGACCGGGCCGCCTCGTCCGCCCATACCACTGGGCTCGCGAGCAGCGCCGCCAAACTGATGAGGACCCTGCTGCATCTCATCTGCTTCTACTCCAGACACACGTTGCCCCTCACGCGACCGTCCGTCGGCCACGTGAGGGGCAACGAACGCTCGGTGTTTCGCTACTCCAGCCGGTCAATCGCCCGCTGGACGCGCGATTCGCACAACGCCCGGCTGCGCGCACTCCGCATCTCGTGGCACGCGGCCAGCTGCGCTTCAAGACGGGCCCGCGCGGCGGCGCGGCGCTCCGCGGCCTGCTGGGCGCGCCGGTCGGCGGCGGCCTGCCGAGCAGCCTCGCGGCGCTGGGCTTGTTCTTGCCGCGCCACTTCGCGCAGGTGCGCCCTCAGGTCCGCCGTCTCGCTGCGGTGCCGGCCGGTCAGCTCACGGTTCTCCTGCGAATGCCGCTGGACGAGCTGCCGGTACCGTGCGCGGTACTCGGTGCGGGAGAGCGTCGGATCCTCCGCGAGGGCTTCGCGCTCCGTGCGCTGGCGCGCCTCGAAGGCACGCCGCTCCTCGTGGTGGCGCGCCTTGCACTCCGCGACGGTCCGCCCGCACAGGGTGCTGCCCCCTGCATCACCCCCGACCGATGGCGGCCCCCCCGAACCCCCGGAGCTGCCGGCCACCGGCATGGCGACGTTGGAGCCCTCGGGGATGAGGGTGTTGGGATCCGCCGCATCGACGGACCACGACCACGCCGCGAGCACCGCGCCGATCCCGATCACCACCGCTGTTCTCATGGCCGCTTCCTCCCAGCTGTTGAGGGCTCTCGACTGCGTTCTACTAGATTAGACGCCGGGCCACCCGAGAAGGTTTACACATACTAACATGTTTATTATCAATGAGTTATGATGCGGTGTGTCTGAGGTCGGGTGCTAATTCCACCGGCTCTGGAGGTACTATCGCAGCACCGGAGGGTGCGGGGGCGAGCGCGCTGCGCCGACGGGCGTACCAGCGCTGCCAATGGATAAGAGCGGCGAGCAGCACGATCGCGAGGAGCACTTTCCACACCCGGCCAAAATCCGTCAGCGAGTGGCCGAGGTAGACGAAGACGAAGCTGATCGGCACCAACGCGACGGCTGTCGCCGACGCGTAGGGCCAGAACCGGATCCCGGAGCAGCCCAAGCCGTAGTTCATCACATCGAAGGGCACGCTTGGCACTAGCCGCAGCACGAGCACCGTCTGGAAGCTGCGACGACTTAAGCTCCCGTCGAGGTCTGCGAGGCGCCCTTTGAGCAACCGGCTGACCGTCGCCCGGCCCAACCGGCGCGCCAGCGCGAAGGAGCCGCAGGCGCGCAGCGTCGCCGCGCCCGACGCCCCCAGCGTCCCCCAGAGCGGGCCGAACGCCAGCCCGCCGGCAATCATCATGACGCTGGCCGGCAGCGGCACCACCGGCTGACTGAACACCGCCAGGTAGATGAGCGGCGCCCAGACGCCGAAAGAGAGCACGAAGTGCCGCACATCGTCCGGTGTTAAGCGGGTGAGGTCCAACCCAAGCGCCTTCAAGCCCCACACGAGCCCGCCGATGCCGGCTACCCACACCCCGACGCGTAACCACGCGGAACGCATCCTCCACCCCTCACTGAGCCCACGACAGCGCACGAGGACGGCTATTGTACTCCATCCCGTCCGACTGAGATAGACGCTGTCGTGTCGGTCGCAGCCCCCGCAGCCGCCTGGGCGGCCAGTTGTCCCTGCCGGGCGTAGTCAATCGCCTCGGCCAGGATGCGCGCGGCTTCCTGCGGGGCGTGAAATCCGCGCGAGTTCTCGGCGGAGATGAAGTCGAGCCGCCACTGCGCCTTGCGCTGCATCTGGAAGGCGCCCTGCAGTACCTCTTCGCCGGCCCCGAGGGCTTTCGCCGCCACGATCGCGTCCAGCAGGTCCAGCACCGCGACCTCGCCCCGGTTGAGCAGAGCTTCCGTCCGTCCCTGGATCATCTCGGCGCGTGCCAGCATCTCCTGCTCCGAGAAGTGATGGCACTGCAGGCAGGCGCGCTGGAGGTTCAGGAGCGGGCTGCGGATGTGGTGGTCAGTCACCTTCAGCGCCCCTTCCCGCTTGTAGGGCATGTGACAATCGGCGCAGGCCACCCCGCTGCGGGCGTGGATCCCCTGGCTCCAGAGCTCGAACTCCGGATGCTGGGCCTTGAGGACCGGGGCTCCTGTCTCCGCGTGGACCCAATCGGTGTGGCCGAGCTCGTCGTAGTACGCCTCGATCTGCTCGACCGCGAGCCCCTGGTGCCACGGGTACGTTAGCATCTTCTCCGGCCCCTTGAAGTAGTACTCGACGTGGCACTGGGCGCAGACGAAGGTGCGCATCTCCTGGCGCGTCGCCATCGTGTTCGGATCGTAGTCCGGGATCCCCTCGCTGGCCTTGAGCGCCTTGATCCCGTTGAGGAACCCGGGCCGGGTGACGCGCAGCTGCATCGTCTCGGGGTCATGGCAGTCCACGCACGCCACCGGGTGGCTGACGAGCTGCCAAGCCTCCGCCAGCGGCATGGCGTTGACGGTCGCGAACCCGGCCTGGAGATCGCCGTCTCCGACCGTCTCATAGACGTGCTTCAGCCCTCCGGCGTGGCAGTGGAGGCAAGCGCCCGGCTGCTTGAACTGCTTCGTGCGCAACGTCTCGTGTTGGTCGTCGAGCGAGTACGCGTGCCCCCGCTCTTCTCGGTAGTCCACACCGAACGCGTACCCCGCAAAGAGGCGCCGCCAGGCGGGGTCCTCGTCGAGCCTCGAGAACGCCTCGCTGCCGCCGTAGCGCGTGCGCTGGGTATCCACGGTGCGCTTGTAGCCGTCATACTCCCGCGGGAAGTTCTTGCCCCATTCCGCCGGATCGGTCGTCGCCTCGGTCAGCTGCGCCAGCTCCACGTGCCGGTGGCGGGCTTCCGTCTTGCGCTCCTGGACGTTCACGAGGAGTGCGGCGACCGCCCATGTCGCCGCCGCGGTGACGACGATGACGATGAGATACCCCCTGATGCGCCGCATGCCCCTCCTCCCACGCTCAAAAATTGCTCATGTGCCCGACCGACCGGTGGCACTCGGTGCACCGGGCCGTCCCGCTCGCCGCCTCCCGATGCTCCGCGATCTCGCTGACCGCCATCTCATGGCAGGCGATGCAGTTGTGCTGGAGTGTCGCGAGGTTGTGCGGGCGGATGCGGATCGGCTCCGGGAAGCTCTGCAGGGTGAACGCCTTGGAGTGGTTCCACCCGTTTCGCATCTTCGCGAGGTACTTAGCCGGGAACGCGTGCGGCACGTGGCAGTCGTTGCAGGTCGCGGCGGCGCGGTGGCTGGCCGTGAGCCACGAGTCGAAATGCTCCCGCATGACATGGCAGTTCATGCAGGCCCGCGGGTCGTTGCTCAGGTACGAGAGCCCTTCCGCGTACCGGAACGTGTACAGCCCCACGCCGAACAACACCCCCGCCGCCGCCGCGCACCCCCACGGCAGCCATCGCCATCGGCCCGCCGGCATCACCCGGCGCTACCCAGTTTAGAACCGGATGGCGGCTTGCGCATAGAGGAAATTCGCGTCGTCCGAGGT
>CAYJWO010000073.1:0-5605 GCA_964373825.1 uncultured Planctomycetales bacterium | reverse complement strand
TTGGCGGAGTGCCCGAGCTTCGGGAAGCCCATCGCCTTGTACGACCCAAGCTCCTCCGGGGCCTTGGCGTACAAGCTGCTGGCAGACGAGCTCATGGCGCGCGAAGGGGTGAGCCATCCGGTCAACGCACAGGTGGTGGGATGACAACCAAACGATTGGGACGAGGGTTAGCGGATCTGATCGAGACGACGCCGTCTCCGCAGGCGGCGAACCTGCTCATGCTCCGCGCCGATCAAGTGCGACCGAACCGCTATCAGCCGCGAACCGACATCGACGACGCTTCGCTTGAAGAGCTCAAAGCGTCGATCAAACGACAAGGCGTCCTCGAGCCAATCGTGGTCCGGCCGGTGGCGCACGGCATCTATGAGCTGGTGGCGGGCGAGCGGCGGCTGCAAGCCTCTCGCGCCCTCGGGATCACCGACGTGCCAGCCATCGTCAAAACGCTCTCGGATCAGGAGGCGCTGGCCTACGCGCTCGTGGAGAACGTGCAGCGCAAGGACCTCAACCCGATGGACGAAGCGGGCGGATACGCCCGGCTGACCGAGGAGTTCGGCTATACGCAAGAGGAGGTGGCCGCCGCGGTGGGCAAGGATCGCGCGACGGTCGCCAACCTCTTGCGCTTGCTCAAGCTTCCGGCGGCGATTCAACAGGGTCTGCGAGCCGGCCGCATCACGCTGGGGCATGGGAAGGTCCTCGTGGGCGTCGAGGCGGCGGCCAGGCAGGTGGAGTTGTACGAGGCATCGGCGGGGGATCGCCTGACCGTCCGTCAGCTCGAAACACTCGTCGCCTCGGGCGGCCGCGCACGGCGACGGCACCGCGCCCCCCCACACCCGGAGCTCGCCCCGCTGGAAGACCAGTTGCGCCGAGCCCTCGGCACCAAGGTCAGCCTCTCGGCGCGCCGCAAGGGCGGGCGGATCGTCATCGAGTACTACTCGTCCGAGGATCTGACACGGCTGCTGCAGGCGTTGGGGGTCGGGGCCTAGTCCCATGGCGGACGAAGCAACGCTGGTCCTCATCAAGCCCGATGCGATCCAGCGACGGCTGACGGGACTGGTCATCGCGCGGCTGGACGAGTTGGGGCTGGAGATCATCGGCGCGAAAGTCGTTCGGGTCAGCCGGGACCTGGCGGAGACGCACTATGCGCATCTGCGCGAGAAGCCGTTCTTCTCCATGCTCCTCGACCATCTTCAGGGGAAGCTCCACGGCGTGTCGTCGCTGCTCGCCTTCGTCTACTGGGGGCCGGAGGCGATTCGCCGGGTTCGCGAGGCGACGGGGGCCACCCATCCGGAGCGCGCCGATCCCCGGTCGATCCGCGGGTCCTTTGGCCGCATGACCGCTGACGGCGTCATGGAGAACATCGTGCACGCCTCCGCGACCGACGAAGAGGCGCAGCGGGAAATTCCGCTCTGGTTTCGCCCGCAGGAGCTCGTGCGGGCAATCGCTCCCCGCGCGGCGAACGCACGAGTCCACCGCGCATGAGCCCCCCCGGCGCCATTCAGAGTATGACCGGCTACGGCCGGGGTGCGGCGCGGAGTGCTGCGGGCACCGTGACCGTCGAGCTGCGCAGCACGAACCACCGCTATCTGGAGCTGGAGTTCCGCATGGCGAATGGGCTGGCGGCGCTCCAGCGGCCGCTCACCGAGCTGCTGCGCGGGCAGTTTCAGCGCGGCCGGATTGAAGTCACGCTCACCGTGCAAGGCGCCCAGGGCCGCCGCCGGCGCGTCGTGTTCGATGAGCCGCTCGTGCGAGGCTACCGCGATGCGCTGACGAGCTTGCGGGATCGTTTGGAGCTGCAAGGGTCGGTGACGCTCGACCAGCTGCTCGCACTCCCCCAGGCGGTGACCGTCATCGAAGAGGCGCTGCCGCCGGAGGCGCTGTGGGCGTCGGTGCGCGGGGCAGCCCTTCGGGCGGTGCAGGCGCTGGCGATTGCACGCCGACGGGAGGGCGGGCGGCTGGCGGCGGATCTTCGCCAGCAGGTTCGGCGCATCGAACGCCACGCCCACGCGGTGCGCGCGCGGCTGCCGCGGGCGATGGCCCAGCAGCGACGCGAGCTCGTGACACGGCTGCGCGGTCTCCTGGGTGCGAAGGCCTCCGTGGCGCCCTCGCAGCTCGCGGAAGCCGCGTCGCTCATCAAGGATGTCGATATCCACGAGGAGCTCGTGCGCCTGTCGAGCCACCTCCACCACCTGCGCCAGACGCTCGCCGGCGGGGCCTTGGTGGGCAAGCAGCTGGACTTCATCGCGCAGGAGCTCATGCGTGAAGTGAACACGATGGGGTCCAAGGCCAACGACGCCGTCGCCGCGCGCGCCGTCGTCGAGATGAAGGGGTGCATTGAGAAGCTGCGCGAGCAGGGACAAAACCTGCAATGAGACCGGTCCACGGACGACGACATGGGGAATGGGGAATGCGGCATGGGGAATTCGTCGAGGGCGCCGAACGAATTCCCCATGCCCAATTCCGCATTCCGCATGGGACGTAGATGGAGTCTGGGTTGCTGCTCAATGTCGGCTTCGACAATGCGGTGGCGGTGGACCGCCTCATCGCGATCGTGGCGGCGGACACGTCGCCCATCAAGCGGCTGCGCGACGCCGCGGAACGGCACCAGAAGCTCATCGATGCGACGAACGGCCGCCGGACACGGACGGTACTCGTCATGGATTCGGATCACGTCGTCCTGTCGAGCCTGCAGCCGGAGACGATGGCGCAACGGGCGGCCGCGCTGCGGTCCGCCGCGGGCGCCCGGCATCGAGATCGGCCGACCGACTAGCCGTCGCCGCACGTCGCCCCCGCGAGCGGGGGGCGCCATCGTCATCTCCAGCCCTTCCGGGGGCGGGAAGACCACGGTGGTGCGGCAGTTGCTGCGCCGGGTGCCGGGGCTCGTGCGGTCCGTGTCCGTGACGACACGAGCACCCCGGCAGGGCGAGCGGCATGGGCACGCCTACTGGTTCGTGTCGCCGGTACGGTTCACCGCGATGCGCCGCCGAGGGCAGCTCTTGGAGTGGGCCCGAGTCCACGGGGCGTGGTACGGCACGCCGAGGGCGCCGGTGCAGCGGGCGATGGCTCGTGGGCGCGACGTGGTGTTGAGCGTGGATGCGCAGGGCGCTCGGAAGATTCACCGCGCCCTCGGGCGGCGGGCGACGCTGGTGTTCTTGCTGCCGCCGTCGATGGCGGAGCTGCGGCGGCGGTTGCGCGGGCGGGGCACGGAGACCGCCGTACAGGTCGCCCGGCGGCTGGCGGCGGCCCGACGGGAACTGGCGGCGGCCGCGCGCTACGACTATCGGGTGGTCAATGATGATGTGCGTCGGGCGGTGCAGGCGCTGCACCGGATCATCACCGCGCATCGGCGGCACAGTCGCGAACGGGAGGAGGCGTGAGAGCGGATGGGGCAGACCACGACGGGAGAGCTGCTCAAACGATGCGGCAGCATCTATCGGCTGGTGATTTTGGCGGCGCAGCGCGCGAAGGAGGTCGCTGGCGGCGCGGCTCCGCTCGTGAAGGGCGGCGGCCGGAAAGCGACCTCGGTGGCGCTGGAGGAAGTCCTGCACGGTAAAGTGCTCTACCAAGCGCCGGAGGAGCCCGCGGCAAGCTCCTCGAAGAAAGGGCGTGGAGCGAAGGGGGGCAAAGAAAGGAAGAAGGCGACATGACGATGACGGGACCAGACGTTGTCCTGGGGGTCACCGGATCCATCGGCGCGTACAAGGCCGGCGACATCGTCCGGCTGCTGCGCGACGCCGGGTATGAGGTGACGTGCCTTCTCACCCAGCGGGCGACGCGATTCATCACCCCGCTCACCCTCCAGGTGCTCTCGGAGCGAAAAGCCTACACCGACTTGTTCGAAGCCGACACCCCGCAGATCGTCCACACGACGCTGGCCGCGCGCGCCAAGCTCGTCCTGGTCGCACCCGCCACGGCGAACATCATCGCGAAGGCCGCGAATGGGCTCGCCGACGATCTCCTCTCGTGCCTGCTGCAGGCCACCAGGGCAAAGATCCTCTTCGCCCCGGCCATGAACGTGGACATGTGGCAGCACCCCACGGTGCAGCGCAACGTCACGGTGCTCAAGCGGCTCGGCGTGCGCTTCATCGGGCCGGACGTCGGGAAACTCGCCTGCGGCTACGAGGCCATCGGCCATCTCGCCGACCCCGAGGAAATCGTCAAGGCCGTGAAGCAACTCGTGCCGGCGCCCGCCGGGCTCGGGACGTCCGGGGCCTCGGCCGGAGCACCAGCCAAGCCACGTGCAGCCGCGCGGCCGAAGGCCAAAGCGAAAGCGGCGAAGCGGTCCCGCCGGCGCTGACGCGCGGCGTCGGGACTCCGCCATGCGAGCCCGGCGTTCCCTGCGCGTCCTCATCGGGTCCGGGCCGACGCGGGAACCGCTCGACCCGGTGCGGTTCCTCTCGAACTACTCCACGGGCTACATGGGCGCCCAGCTGGCCGCGGAAGCCCTTCGGCGGGGCCACCGCGTGACGGTGGTCAGCGGCCCCGGGACAGAGCCCTTGCCCCGATCCGCCCGCGTGATCCCGATCGAGCGGGCCGACGAGATGGCACGGGCGATGCGGTGTTACGCCTCGCAGGCGGACGCGATCGTGATGGCCGCGGCCGTGGCGGACTTCCGGCCGACGGCCTACTCGCACGTCAAGCTGCCACGCGCGGGACGTCGGGTGATCGCGCTGGAGGCGGTCCCGGAGATCCTCGGCCACCTGCCGCACCGGCCGGGGCAGGTGTGGGTGGGGTTCGCCCTGGAGTCGTCCGGAGTGCTGTCACGCGCCCGACGCAAGCTGCGCGCCAAGCGGCTGGATCTGCTGCTCGCACAGCGGGCGGAGACGGGGCGCACCCCGTTTGGTCGTCTTCCGGTCGAGGCATGGCTGTTGGAGCGCGGCGGCCGCGCGACCCCTCTGGGGCGCCGGTCCAAGCCAGCGCTCGCGCGGGTGCTCCTTGACAAGACAGAGGCGCTTTGGTACGGTCAAAAGACTTAAGGAGACGCATGCATACTCAAGGACGGCGGGGTTTTACGCTCGTTGAGCTGCTCGTTGTCATCGCCATCATCGGCATCTTGGTCGGGTTCTTAGCCCCGGGGGCGATGAGCCTGCGCGAGAAGGCCAGGCGGTCCAAGTGCCAGAACAACCTGAAGCAGATCTACTACGCGATTTCCGCGTACCGGGACGATCACAACGAACGCTACCCCGCGTCGCTGGACGAGCTGGTGGACGCGTACCTGGACGACAACGAGGTCTTCAAGTGCCCCTCGTCCCCCAATCCGGTCCCGGCGGCGCCCTCCGGTGGCGACTATGAGTACCGGACCGGGCTCTCTCCCGCCAGCAAGTCGACGGAGACGCTCGTGGAGGACAAAGACGGCAACCACCCCAAAGGCGTCAACCTTCTGCGCGCCGGCGGCCAGGCGGCGTTCCAGGCCGACGGCGAGATCTGACGGGCGATCTCGCGCGACCCCGATGCGCCGGTCGTGACACCAGTCCGTTCGACGGTTCCATTCCCTCGCGTCTTTGCCCAGTTCGCCACCATTCATGGCGCGGTAGCCAAGTGGTAAGGCGGAGGTCTGCAAAACCTCTATACATCGGTTCGATTCCGATCCGCGCCTCCGCCGGGGTGG
>CAYJWO010000072.1:0-5650 GCA_964373825.1 uncultured Planctomycetales bacterium | reverse complement strand
CTTCCGGTGGGCGCCGAAGAGACGGATCGTCTGGCGTAGGGTAGACCACAGCGCCTTCATGATGCCGGGGATTACGCCGGCTGGCGCTTTGCCCGACGTCGACGCTGGAACGCCAAGCCGGCGAGGCCGCCTCCGAAGAAGAGGACCATGCTTGCCGGCTCAGGACTGTGGACGACCGCCACCGGGGGCACGGTGCCGCCGGGCAGCGTTCCGCTCGACGTCACGCCGCCGCCGGACCCTGAACTGCCGGAGTCAGTGCCCGAGGAACTGGAACTGCCGGATGGTGATCCCGATCCGCTGCCGCTCGATGACGAAGAAGAGCTTCCGGATGACGAACCGGACGATCCTGAGGAGAAGGGGTTGCCGACCAGCGAGGCGCTCGTCCCGCCGCCGCTGTCACCACCTCCACCGAAAATGCCCTCCAAGATGCCGGAAAGCCCGCCACCGCCCTTGCATCCAGCGGCCAGCAGCAGCGTCACCAGCGCTCCGGTTACCGTCCACAGCTTGAATGGATTCCCCATCTCGTTGCCCCCCTCCTTGAGGTCTATCGTATCTATTTAAAGCAGGTTCCGTACCAACTTCGCCATCGTGTGGAGGAATCATCCATGTTGTATCCTATTTATTATGAGTATGTTACGATAATTCAGACCGTCAAAATCAACTAGAAATGAGTCCAATCAACACCGGATATATTCGCGAAAACACGTTGTCGTTTCTGGTCAACATCATGTCGTATATGGACAACGCCAGTGTGTAGAACGAAACTCGGCCGCTGTGCGATCTTATGCAGCCTTGAGCGGTCTTCGTACGTCTTGATGGTTCCGTGAGCAATATGGTAAGGTTCCATAGAGGAGGTCTGATGGCCGAACAGCCTGATCCTCTCAGCTGCGATCTTGATCGGCGCATCGCGGAGCGGCTCCCCCTAGCCCTCGAGGTCGCGTACGACATCGAGGCGGGGCATCGCACGGTGAGCGGGACGGCCCGCACGGTGGATGTCAGCGGGCTGGGGTTTCGCATGGTGCTGCCGCAACTGGTGGCACCCCGCGCGTCGTGCCGCCTGCGCGTCACGTTGCCGGACGGGGCCACGCTGCCCTTAGAAGGCCGGATCGTCTGGTGCCGCCCGCGACCGGAGACCAGCCCGGCGGTGTTCGAAACGGCCATCGCCTTCACACCACCCGCCTCGCCGCACGACGCGATCTTCGCGCAGTACTCGCAGTTCATCGCCGCCCAGTTGCTGGCGTCCTACCTCCGGGGCGAGTAGACCGCACCGCCCGCAGCTCTCATGTCTTCCTCCACGGATATGCTGGGCCGTCTTCGGGAAAGCGCGTCGGCGTTCTTCCAGCCGGTGGAATTCCGCGTCGTCAAGACGACCCAGGAGCTCCTCGCGGCCGCCCAGCTGGTCTACACGGAGTACCTCCTGCGGGGCTACCTCCGCCCCAACGCGATCCAGACGAAACTCTCGATCTACCAGGCGCTGCCGAGCACCGCCACGTTCATCGCGTCGCACCGGCACGCGGGGATCATCGGCACGATCACGCTGGTCGAGGACTCGCCCCTGGGTCTGCCGATGGACGAGGCGTACAAGAGCGAATTGGATGGATTGCGCCGTCAAGGCATCCGGGTGGCGGAGGCCACGATGCTGGCACTCAACAGCCAGTTGTTCGGCCGGCGGGTCTTTACGATGTTCCACGCGAAGAAGCTGCTGCTCACACTCCAGCTCTTCAAGGTGATGTTCGATTACCTGCGCAGCTGCACGCAAGCGGACGAGCTGGTGGCGTGCTTCAATCCCAAGCACCGAATCCTCTACGACTTCCTGCACCTCAAGCCGCTGGGCGACCTCAAGACCTACTCCGGAGCCAATGGCAACCCTGCGATCGCCCGGCACTTGAACGTGGCGGAAACACAGCAGGCGGCGACATCGGCTCCGCCCTACCGGCTGTTCTACGGCGCGCAGCCGTCGGCGGCCCCCTTCGCCCGGAAGCTGCGGTTGACGCCGGACGAACTGCGCGCGCTCTTCGTCGCGCGCTCGCCCATCCTCCAGACCGCCAGCCCCACGGAGCTCGCCTATCTGCGGCAGTGCTACCCGCACTGCGACTTCGAGGCACTCCTGGGGACAGGCACTAATTACCGCCTCGCACGAACGGGTAATTAGTGCCTGTCCCCACTTGTGATATGATGGCGAAACCCAGCAGGTGGTGGGATAATGAGCCACACGCCGAGCGCATCTCGTGGCCGACACGTTTTCCTACGAACAGGCGTTCGCCCGGAACGTCGGGCTCCTCACCCCTGAGGAGCAAGCCGTCCTTCGCCGAGCCACCGTCGCCATCGCCGGCCTGGGAGGGGTCGGCGGCGCGCACCTGCTGACCTTGACCCGCCAGGGTATTGGCCGCTTCGTGATCGCCGACGGCGACACGTTCGAGTCCGCCAACCTCAACCGCCAAGTCGGGGCGACGGCCCAAACGCTCGGGCGCCTGAAGGCCGCCGTCATGGCCGAGATGGCCCGCGGCATCAACCCCGACGCGTCCCTGCGCGTCATCCCGGAGGCGCTGCACGCCGGGAACGTGGACGCGTTCCTGGCCGGATCCGACGTCGTCCTGGACGGCCTGGATTTCTTCCGCATCGACGCGCGCCGTCTCCTGTTCCGGCGCGCGCGCGCCCTGGGCCTTCCCGTCATCACCTGCGGGCCGCTGGGGTTTGGCGCCGCTCTGCTCGTCTTCGGCCCGCGGGGGCCCAGCTTCGACGCGTTCATGGCGATTGACGACGCGATGGAGGAACGGGAGCAGCTCGTTCGGTTCGCCGTGGGGCTGGCCCCGGCCGGCCTGCACGTGCCGTACCTCGACCCGTCCGCCATCAGCTTCAGGGATCAGCGGGGGCCGTCATCCATGATCGCGGTCAACCTCTGCGCAGCGGTCGCGGCGATGGAAACGCTCAACCTCCTCCTGAAGCGCCGGCCCACCCGGTACGTGCCCCACTACGCCCAGTTCGATCCCTATCGCCTGCGCTACCGGCGCGGCATTCTGCCGCTGGGCAATCGCCATCCGATGCAACGGCTCAAGCTCTGGGCGGTCAAACGACGATTCTCGCCGAACGCCGTGTCGCGCTGACGCCGATGGCGGATCAGGTCCCGCTGGCCGCGATCGTCCGGGCGGGGCTGGCCGCCCCCTCGGGCGACAACTGCCAGCCGTGGCGCTTCAGTTGGGATGGGACGGTACTTGCGATCCACTGGGTGCCGGAGCGCGCGGCGTCGCTCTACGACGCCCGGCGGAGTGCCTCATGGATCGCGCTGGGAGCACTCCTCACCAACACGCGCGTCACGGCCAACGCCTTGGGCTGGCGATGCGACGTGGCCCTGTTCCCTTCCGCTGATTGCGCCGCCCGCGTGACCCTGTCCCCTGCTCAACCGGCCGACCATCCCCTGCGGGCGGCGATCGAGCGGCGCTGCGCCAACCGTCGCCCGTACCGCGCAACCCCGATCCCTCCCAAGACGCTACAGCGCCTTCGGCAGGCGGCCGCTGACGATCCCGCCGTCCATCTGACGCTCGTCACCGATCCCTCGGCGATCCGCCAACTGGCCGCCGTCGCTGCGCGCAACGACCGCCTGCTGTTCGAGCACCGGCGGCTGCACGACGGGTTGTTTCGATGGCTGCGTTGGACAGAAGATGAGGTCGCGCGCGAGCAGGACGGGCTGCCGGTGGCGTCGCTCGAGCTGTCCCCGATGGAGCGGCCCGGGTTCCGGCTGCTGCAGTCCTGGCCCGTGGCGCGCGCCCTCGCGGCACTCGGCCTCACGCGCCTGCTGCCGCGGCGCACCGCCGGGGTGTACCGCCGATCGGCGGCGATCGGGTGCCTGAGCATCGCCGGCGAGGAGGCGGAAGATTTCGTGCGCGGCGGCGAAGCGCTGGAACGACTGTGGCTCACGGTGACCTGCGAGGGGCTGGCGTTCCAGCCGATCACGGGAATCACGTGCCTGATCCTCCACCGCCGGCTGGAGGGCGGTGCCGAGCTCTCACCGGCACAGCGCGCCCTGCTGGCCGACGCCGAGGACGCGCTGGACCGTCTCCTGCCCGGCGTTCGGGCCCGGACGCCGATCATGCTGTTCCGACTGGGGTACGCCAACCCGCCCACCGCGCGCACACTGCGCCGGCAAGTGGAGGACGTGCTGACGACGCATGGCGCTCATTGAGGTCCGGCAAGCCACCAAGACGTACCGGCTCGACCAGACGACCGTCACGGCCCTGCGGGGAGTGGATCTGACCGTGGAGCCGGGCGAGCTGCTGGCCATCGCCGGCCCGTCCGGCAGCGGCAAGACGACCCTCCTGCACCTCATCGGCTGCATTGAGCGCCCGACGGCCGGCGCCGTTCGCCTGGAGGGCCGGGACACCGCCGGCCTCGCCGACGAGGTGCTCGCCAGGCTGCGAGCCGAGCGCCTCGGCTTCATCTTTCAGACGTTCAACCTCCTGCCGGTCCTCACCGCCTTGGAGAACGTGGAGTATCCGCTGCTACTTCGCCCCGGCTCGGCCGCCGAGCGGCGGCGCCGGGCGCTATCGGCGCTGGACCAGGTCGGGCTGTCGTCGGTCGCGGCGCATCGGCCGATGCAGCTCAGCGGCGGGCAGCGCCAGCGGGTGGCGATCGCGCGCGCGATCGTGACCGAGCCGCGGCTCGTCCTGGCGGACGAGCCGACCGCCAACCTGGACCGCGCGACGGGTGGCGAGATCATCGGCCTCATGCAGACGCTGAACCGACGCCACGGGACGACGTTCGTCTTCTCGACGCACGACTCTGAGATCATGCAGCGGGCCAGCCGTATCGTGCACCTGCGTGACGGACTGGTGACCGCCTGATGCTCTTGCGCTTGGGCGTGCGCAACGTCTTCCGGCACCGCACGCGGTCGGCCATCACGCTCGGCACGATCGCCTTCGGGTGCACCGCCGTCATCTTCGTCGGCGGCTTCTTCGAAGACATCTTCTTCAAGATGCGCGAGAGCTACATCACGGCGCACACCGGCCATCTTCAAATCACCCGGCGCGGGTTCCACGAGCGCGGGCGGGCGGAGCCGTTCCGCTACCTCATCGAGCGTTCCGAGGAGGCGACGGCGCTGGTCCACTCCGTCGAGGGCGTCGCCACGGTGGCGCGCCGGCTGCCGTTCGGCGGGCTGATCAGCTCCGGCGACAACACGATCGCCTGCCTGGCCCAGGGGGTGGAGCCGGCTCGGGAGCCTGCCGTGCGGCTCGCCGACGTCGCCAGCCGGCGGGAGGATTTGGCCCTGCTCGGCGGCAGCGTCGTCGAGTCCGGCGACCCGCTCGACCCCGAAGACCCCTACGGCGCCATCCTGGGCCGCGGGCTGGCGGCGGGCATTGACGCGCAGGTCGGCGATGGGCTGATTCTCGTCGCCCACACGGTGGGGGGATCCATCAACGCGCTCGATGTGACGGTGCGCGGTATTTTCTTTACGAGCGCGAAGGAGTTTGACGATTACGCGCTGCGCTTGCCCCTGGCCACCGCCCAGCAGCTCCTGTACACCGACATGGTGCAATCGCTCGTCGTCACGCTCCACGAGACGCGCGACACGCCGCGCGTCCGCGCCACCCTGGAACGGCTGTTCCAGGACCGGCAGCTGGACTTCGAGCTGAAGACCTGGGATGAGCTGAGCGAC
>CAYJWO010000071.1:0-5681 GCA_964373825.1 uncultured Planctomycetales bacterium | reverse complement strand
TGGGTCCGCGCGGGGCGAGGTGCTGCGGATGGATGACGGGGCGAGCGATCCGAGGGTGCTCGCGCAGCTGGACGAGGCGGACCGCGCGGAGCTCCTGGAGCTCCTGACGATCTGGTCGAGCAGCGGGGCGAAGGTCATCCGCAGCCGGACCGGCGAGGTGGAGACGGGCCACCAGGCCGGGTTCGTGGATGTCGGGGGGAATCGCAAGACCGTCTCATTTCATCTGGAAGATGACCCGTGGCGGGTGGTCGTGGACGTGGTGCTCCCCGGTCCCTACGTGCAGGGCGAGTATGAGAACGACGAGCCGGCGCCGGTGGCCGACGTCCGGGCGTACCTCGAGCAGCTCGCGCGCACGCTGGACGAGGCGCTCCGCCAGGCGCCGTCGGAGCCCGCCGACGGCCTTGAGTTGTTCGATCCGAGGAACCCGGCGGCGAGTTGGCAGGAAATGCGCGAGGCGGCACGCAGCCTCGAGCGCGTCTTCCAGCTGGCCTCCGAGCGCCGCTACACGGGGCGGCAGTTTGAGCTGGCGGTCCGGGCCGATCTGGACATCCACACCGGGCTCCTCGAACTCTCGAGACATCTGCATCTTGCATCGCTGCTGGAACGGCCGCTGCCCGGCGTGGACCTGGGCGCCCTCGCGGAGGCAAGCCGGCGGCTGGATTTCGTCCTGGAGACGACCCATCCGCTTGTCTACCATCGGCCGGAGGACGAGTCGGAGCTTGGCATCGGCGCGCACCTGATCGGCCGGCGGGACTACAACCGTCGCGAGGCGCGGTTGTTGGAGCGCAACGCCCAGGTGCTCGAAACCGATCTCATGGCCGGGCGCAAGATGAACCGGGAAGACCTGCAGGCGTACGCCGAGCGCGAAATGCGCGCGGTGGCGAACCTGATCGCCGCGGAGCGGCAGGCCGCCGCCGAGGATCCGGCGCACTGGCTGAACGCGTTGCGCGGCGTGCGCCAGCGCAGCCCGCGGCTGGAGGCGTTCTTCCGCGAGCACCCGCCGGTCGGGACGATACGCATCGATGGCCAGGAGTGGTCGTACGAGATCCATGTCGTGCCGGTGGCGCGCCGGTTCCGGACCGGTACGAATGGGCGCACGGCCAGCGCATTTACGGTCATCGATCGCACGGAGCGTCAACTGCGCATCTACGCGCAGGACGCCGCCGGTCTCCTTCACGAGGTGTTCGAGCACATCGTTTCCCATCGCCGGGTCGCCAAGCCCAGCACGCTGATTCCGAAAGTCCAGCGGCACACCAGCGCCTTCCAGACCGAGGCGTTCGCCGGCGGCTTCGAGATCCAGGACGGCAGGACGCGCGCCCGGCTCCCGGCGCGCGCGCTGGAAGAGATCAGCTCCATGCCCGTACTACAGCTGCGCCGGTTCCTCCATGAGACGCCCGCCCAGCAGCGGCAGCTCGCGCGCAAGTATGCCGAAGATCCATCCGCACGGGCCTACGGCCTGGTGATCACCAGGGCCAACCGTGCGCTCGCCCAGTTGATGGAGGCCGCGAACCGGATGGCGACCCTCCGGGACCTGCTGGAGTTCCGTCTGGCGCGCGCCCAGTTCGATCTGGCGCGCCGCGACCTCACCCGCCTGGATCCCACCGGTCGCCTGCTCAAGGCCGCCGAGGCGGCGCTCCAGATTCACGGGGAGCTGCCGCTGGACGACGCCGCCGAGATCCGGGCGGGCACACTGTTGCGGGATTGGCTTGGGTCCGCCGAGCTCCACAGCTGGCGCACGGGAACGCCGAACCAGTTCCTCGTGATCCCGCTGCTCGACAATCCCGCCCGGGCCGCTCCCCGGTACCTCGTGGATGTGGACACCGACTCGGACCGGCTCATGGCGCTGGCGCGCGCCCGCTTCCATGACCAAATGACGAAGCTACCCATGCGCATCCGCGCGCTGCCGGCACCCAGCGAGCCGTCGGCCGCTGTGCTGCGCGATCCGGGGGATGATGAGACCTCCCTCTGGGCCGCGGTCGTCGCCGAGGACGTCGCCGGACGCTCCGTGGCGGAAACGTTCTTCAGCGAGCCGGCTCGCGGTGAGGCCGGGACGTCGGATGCCGAGCGCGAGCGGCGGCTGCACGGCCTGGAAGGCATGCCGTTCCTGCGGGAGCTGGTGGATGAGGGCGGCCAGGCGTTCGAGCTGCTGGAGCCCGATGCGCAGATCGCCTCCACGGACTTCCTGGGCTTCCCGGTGCCCACGTACAAGCTCTACGGGCCGTACCTCCGCAAAGAGCAGCAGGAGACAGGCGACCTGTCCGCCGTCATTACCGGGGTGGGAACCATTGGAGGTCACCGCTGCGTGACCGCCCTGATGGATTGGGATTTTGGCGGGCGGGCGAGCTCGTCAGGATCGGAAGCCTCCAAGAGCTCCCTGGGAGCCTCGTTGGGCTCGGCGGAGGGCCGCAAGATTGTGGGCGCCTTGCAATACGCGGCTCGTGAGGGACTCCCGTTCGTGTTCATCACAGAGTCCGGCGGGGCGAGGATGCAGGAGTCGCCCATGGCGCTCATGCAGCTGCCGCGCCTGAACGCCGCCATGGAGGAGTACCACCAGCTCGGGGGCTTCAGCATCAACTACCTGCGCCATCGCACGACCGGCGGGATGAGTGCGAGCGGGGCGTTCGCCGGACGGCTGCTGCTGGCGGAGCCGCGCGCGATGATCGGCTTCGCGGGACGGCCCGTCATCCTGGACCTGCTGCGCACCATCCAGCCGGACACGGATGAGTCGGTGTTCCCGCCGGACTTCCAGACCGCCGAATCGCTCCTTGCGCGCAACCTGCTTGACGACATCGTCCCATTGACCGGGCTGCGCGAGCGGCTCATCACGGAGCTCGCCGCGCACCCCGTCGCTCCCGCAAGCCGCTCGATCGAGCCGGTGCGTTCACCGCAGGTGCCACCGCACGAGCCGCTGCCGCCCACTCAGCTCTCCGCGATAGAGCGCATCGCGCTCGCGGCACACCGCGACCGCCCGTCCACGGACGAGTACGTCAAACACTGGAAGGTCGCGGGGGCGCGGTTCGACCCGATGTTTACGCAAGGCGATCCGACGATCGAGGGCGGCATCCTCACAACGCCGTCGGGACGTCGCGTGATGCTCGTGGGCATGCAGAAGCGCAAGGGGATGCCCACCCCGGCCGGCTACCGGAAGTCCCGCCAGTTCATGGAGTATGCCGAGGCGCATCGGCTGCCGCTCGTGATGCTGGTGGATACGCCGGGAGCGCTGCCGACCATCGAGGCTGAGGCGGAGGGGATCTCAAAGGAAATTTCTTTGAACCTGACGCTCATGGCCCGACTGACCGTGCCCATCCTGACGGTAAACACGGGGCAGGGCGGCTCCGGCGGGTACATCGCGCTAGGCGGAGCCAATCGGGTCGTTAACTGGCGGCACTCCTACACGTCCGTGATCGGCATCGGCTACGCCTGGACGATCCTGAACCGGGCGCGCGTGAAACGGCTGCGGAGCTTGGGGGTGACCGAAGCGTTCATCGAGTGGCTCAAGCAGCAGGAGGTACCCGCACTCGCCGAGGCCATGCACATCATGCCGGAGGACCTCCTGGCGCTGGGGATCATCGAGGGGATCCTGCCGGAGGACGATCGCGGCATCCAGGCGGATCCAGCCGGTGCGGCGGCGACGCTGATGGGGGAGATCGAGCGGTCCATGGCCGCGTTCGAGGACGAGTGGCTCGCCGGACGCGAAGCGAACGGCACGCCGGTCTGGCGCGGCGAACAGGTGCGCGACCACCGGCATCTGCGCTTCCTCTTCATGGGGATCGCCGACGAGCCGGCGCTGTTCTCGGTGCCCGCGCCGGGCATCGGCGGCAGCCACATCGTCGGCGACGGCCGGCCGCAAACGGACGAGATGCCCTCGCTGTTGGCGAGCGCCCAGCAGCTTCGGGAGGCATCACTGGCGCGCGAGCCGGTGCAGCCGACCGGGGAGCAGCTCTGGAGCTGGTGGCGGGACGATCTGGCCGACGTCTGGCGTAACACGTCGGGAGACACGCCTGGCGACCTGCGGACCGAACGGGCCGAAATCCTCGCAGCCCGCGTGCCCGTCCTCCAGGAGCTGCTCGCTGGATTGGCTCGCCTGCTGCGCAGCCCACCGGACGAACTGGTGATCATTGACGGCCGGCCCTTCCGAGTCAACGTCCACCACGTCCAGACCACGTCGTACTTCCGCGCCGACTCCGGCCGCGAGTTTCCCTCCTTCACGATGACCACCCCCGATCCCTCCGGCGTCGGTACGATTGACATCTACGTCAGGAACGTCCAGGACGCCCTGCACCAGCTCCTCGAGCACGTCGTCATCCCGCAGCACGCGCAGGTCCTGGCGGCGGCGGGCCTGTCACCTGAAGCCGCCCACGCGCTCGCGGCGTACGCCGAAGGTCTGGTGCGCGGCCGCGTCTTCACGCGCACGACGAGCGATGGCGAGAAGTTCTCGATTGTCGTGCCGACGCGCTTCCTCGAAGAAATTGACCGCATGACGCCGGAGGCCCGCCGCCGCTTCCTGGACGGCTACGGCGAAGCGCTGGCCCAGATTGACGCGCGGATTCCGGCCGACCGGCCGGAGCGAGCGTCCGCGCGCGAGATGGCGGAGGCGCTGCACGCGTACGCGCAGGTCGCGCAGCTTCGTGCGGACGAGGCCGCCTCGGAGCGCGCCTACCGGCAGGCGGAAGCCGCCCAGCAACCCCTCGAGCCGATCGCCCAGGCACTGCGCCAGGCGCGCGAGGCGCTCATGGCCGCGCGCCGACAGCTCGCCGCAGTGGAGCGCGGTGTCGGCCGCCGGCCGCTGCCGGAGCGAGTGCCGCTGGTCATGTACGACGCGGATCTGCCGGACTCGCCGATCTTCGCCCCGGCCATGGGACCCATCGGCCTCGGGACTGGCGACTACGAAGTCGAAAACGAAGCCATCGTGGGGGATCGCAGCAACTGGCCCTCGCGTTTCGGCATTGACCGGCGGCGCTGGACCGATCCGCACCTCACCCACCGCCAGGCGTTTACCCGCCTCTCCCGTAACGGCCTCATCGGGATGGCGCTCAACCACGCGCGCTCGTTGTCGACGGAGCACTTCGAGCCGTTCGCCCGCCGGGCGTTTCAACATCAGGGAGAACTCCTCCTGACTGAGACGGAGCTCCACGAAGCCGCACGTGTGAGCGGGGAAGACCGACTGGACCTCCTGCGGCGCCACTACGCCGATGATGCAGCACTCGCCGATGCTGTCCTGCACGTCCTCCTCGGACCGGTCGGTAAGGTGTGGGTGGCGACCTCCACGCTCCCCGACTTCCAGGAACCGGGCGGCACCCCGGCGCAGAAGCTCCTGACGACGCTCGGGCTGCGCAAGTCGCTGCGCACCGACACGCTGCTCGACGTGTGCGCGAGTTTTCCGGCGTGCATGACGCTGGCCAGGGAGTCGGTCCGGTCCGGCTACAACTCGGTGCTGCTCGGCGACCTGGAGATGTACTCGCGGGTGCTGGATCCGTGGGGCGACCACGATACGGCCCCGCTGTTCGGCGACGGTTCGGTCTGGACGCTCGTCGGTCCACCGTCGCCGGGCCGGCTCATTGATGGGGTGGAGTTCCGCTTCCTGGAGGGCGACGAGGTGGTCTTCGGCGAGCTGGACGGCTTCATTGACGTGCCGCACGCGACTGGACGGTTCGGCATGCTCAAGCGCAACGTCGAGGTGT
>CAYJWO010000070.1:3518-5696 GCA_964373825.1 uncultured Planctomycetales bacterium | reverse complement strand
ACCCTGACGACGTTCGTCCGGGCTTCGCCAGCAGGCCGATCTCCTCGTAGTACCGGATCGTCTTGATCGGCACGCCAGACTGTCGAGCCACAGCTCCAATGAACGCCTCGCTCATCTCGCGTCCAGTATAAACTATCCAGCATGCTGGAGAGTCAAGGCAAAAAATTCTCCGTCGCGCATCGCGATGAGCGCGTCGCGCTCCAAAGCGCTCCGAGGCACTTGTCGTCCCCAGGGCGACAGAGTATGCTCTTCCCGTCATGACACGGCTCTTCGGGGTGATCGGGCATCCAATTCAGCACAGCCTCTCGCCGGCGATGCACGCGGCGGCGATTGAGGCGCTGCGGTTGGACGCGCTCTACGCGCCGTTCGACGTGCCGCGGCCGTTCTTGAAACCCATGCTGGAGGGGCTGCTGCTGGCCGGGGTGGAGGGGCTCAACGTGACGGTGCCGCTCAAGGAGGCTATCTTGCCGCTGCTGGACCGAGTGGACTCGTCGGCGCGCGCGATCGGGGCGGTGAACGCGGTGGCGGTCCGCGCCGGCCGCTCGACGGGATACAACACCGACGGCATCGGTTTCAGGCGGGCGCTCGAGGAGCTGGGCTGGCGGCCGCGGGCGGGCCGGTTCATTGTGCTGGGCGCAGGTGGTGCGGCGCGCGCGGTGGCGCGGGAGCTGGCGCGGTGGCGCGGCAGCCGGCTGACGATCGCCAACCGCCACCCGGAGCGCGCGCACGCGCTGGCGGCGTGGCTGAGGCGGCAGGGGGTGCCGGCACGCGTGGACACATGCCGCCTGCGCGACGTCTCGCTGGACGGTGCGGCCCTGCTGGTCAACGCGACAACGCTGGGGATGTGTCCAAGCGACCCGATGCCGGTCCCGGCGCGGCAGCTCCGGCGGGGGCTCGTCGTCTATGACTTGGTGTACCACCGGACGACGCCGCTGGTGCAGGCGGCACGGCGGCGCGGCTGCCTTGCGGCCAACGGGCTCTCGATGCTACTATACCAGGGCGTTGCGTCGCTCGAGCTGTGGCTGGGTCGCCGGCCGCCGATCGACGCCATGCGGCAAGCACTCCACAGTCGACTGATTGGGAGACGAGCATCCAGGTTGCCGGCGTCGTGATCCCTCAGTGGGTGGTGTGGCTGTGGTCGTTCGTCCTCGGCAGCTGCATCGGGAGTTTCCTGAACGTCTGCATCTACCGGCTGCCGCGCGACCAATCGATCGTCCGGCCGCGGTCCCGCTGCCTCCGCTGCGAGCATTCGATCGCCTGGTATGACAACCTGCCGCTCATCAGCTTCATACTGCTGGGCCGCCGGTGCCGGCACTGCCGCGCCCCGATCGCCTGGCGCTACCCCGTCATCGAAGCGGCAGCCGGGATCGCTGCGGTCGTGGTCATCGAGCGGTTCGGACTGACCGTCGCCGGGCTGGTCTACACTGCGCTCATCTGGGCGCTGATCGCCGCCAGCGCGATCGACCTGGAGTTTCAGATCATCCCCGATGAGATCAGCCTCGGGGGGCTGGCGGTTGGGGTGGCGCTGAGTCTGGCGTTTCCGTCGCTGCACGGGACCAGCTCGCACCTGGCGGGCTTGGGGCGGTCGGTGATCGGCCTGCTCGTCGGCGGCGGGGTGCTGTACCTCACCGGGCTGCTGGGCGACTTCATCTTCCGGAAGGAGAGCATGGGCGGCGGCGACATCAAGCTGCTGGCCATGGCGGGTTCGATCCTGGGCTGGCAGCCGGTGCTGCTGGCGTTCTTCTTGGCGCCGATGCTGGCCCTCCTGCCCGGGCTGCTGGTGCTGGTGTTCAAGCGCACGCACGTGATTCCGTACGGCCCGTTTTTGTCGTTGGGGCTGGTGGTGACGATGTTCTTCGGCCGCGACATCCTGCAGGCGACCGGCATCGCGGACACCCTGCGCATGCTGCGGCTCTACTATGGATGGTGAGGACGGATGCTTCGATTCTTGACGGCGGGTGAATCGCACGGCCCGGCACTGGTGGCGATCCTCGAGGGGCTGCCCGCGGGGGTGCCGATCGACCCCGCACGGCTGGCGCGCGAGATGCGCCGGCGGCAGCTCGGCTACGGGCGCGGCCCGCGGATGCAGTTCGAGCCGGACACGGCGGAGCTGCAATCCGGCGTGCGCCGCGGCAAGACGTTGGGCAGCCCGGTAGCGCTGCTCATTCGCAACAAGGA
>CAYJWO010000070.1:0-3418 GCA_964373825.1 uncultured Planctomycetales bacterium | reverse complement strand
TGGGCAGCTACGTCCACTACGACCGCCGGCTGGATGCGATCCTGGGCCGAGCGGTGCTTTCGATCCACGCGGTGAAGGGTGTCGAGGTGGGCGAAGCACTCCTGGCGGCCGAGTTGCCGGGCTCGAAGTTCCAGGACGAGATCTTCTACCGCAAGGGCAGGGGGTTCCTGCGTTCGTCGAACCACGCCGGCGGCTTCGAGGGCGGGATGACGACGGGGCAGCCGTTGATCGTGCGCGGGCTGATGAAGCCGCTCTCGACGCTGCGCAAGCCGCTGCGATCGGTGGAGATCCACTCGAAGCGGCCGGTGGTGGCGACGGTCGAGCGCTCCGACGTGACCACGGTGCCGGCGGCCGGCGTCGTGGCGGAGGCGATGGTCGCCTTCGAGCTGGCGCGCGCGATCCTGCAAAAGTTCGGCGGCGATTCGCTGCGCGAGCTCACGCGTAACTACCAGGGCTACCTGAAGCAGGTGAAGGCGTTCTGATGAATGTGATCCTGACCGGCTTCATGGGGACGGGCAAGACGGTGGTGGGCCGTCGGCTGGCCAAGCGGCTGGGCTGGCGGTTCGTCGATCTCGATGAGCGCATCGAGGCGGCCGCCGGCATGACCGTTCCGGAGATCTTCTCCCGCCGCGGGGAGGCGGTGTTCCGCCGGCTCGAGCGGCGCCATCTCGCGCAGGCGCTGCGGGGCACGGAGCAGGTGATCGCGACCGGGGGTGGCGCGTTGATGGATGCGGCCAACCGGGCCCGGTGCCTCGCGTGCGGCCCGGTGGTGTGCTTGACCGCGTCGCCGCGGGTCATCCTGGCGCGCCTCGGCAGGCAGCGGCTGCGCACGCGGCCGCTGCTGCGGGGGGAGGCCGATCCGCGGCAGCGCGTTCGCGCGCTGCTCGCCAAGCGCGCCGGCGCGTACGCGCAGGCGACGCTAACCGTGGCGACGGATCATGCCACGGTCGACGACGTCGTGGAGCGCGTCTGGCAGGGGCTCAGCCCCTACCTGTGCCGGGGGTGGCGGTACCTCGCCGAGCATGCGACCGAGCTGTCGGCCCGATACGGCGGGAAGTACGTCGCGGTGGTCGGCGGCCGCGTGGTGTCGGCCGGAGCGAGCCAGCTTGAGGCGTTCCGAAAGATGCCGCAACGCTTGGCGCGGGATCCGGACGCCGGACTGTTCTACATCCCGCAGCGGGACGAGGCGCTGGTCGCGCTCTGAGGGATGGAGTTTGCGTACCTGAAGGACGGCCACGGCCGCTTCGCGCCGCTGGTGTACCTGCAGGTGTGGACCGGCAACCGGTGGTTGTATCTCCAGGCGTACGTCGATTCCGGGGCTTCATGGAGCGTGTTTCATCTGGACGTCGCACAGCTCGTGGGGGTCTCGCTCAAGAGGGCCAAGCGGCGGACCGTGTCGCTGGGCAATGGTGCCACGCTGCCGATCTACCTCCATCCCATCAAAGTGCGGTTTGCGGGCCAGGCGTTTACCGTGCCCGCCGGCTTCTCGGATGCGCTGACGGTCGGGTTCAACCTCATCGGGCGCGCCGGGTTCTTCGATCGCTTCCAAATGTCCTTTAACGACCGCAAGCGAGTCTTAACGGTCACCCCGTTGGCGCGAGCGTCGCGCAAGGCTCGAGGAGCGTAGAGGAGGTCAGATGAGGCGCGGGTGGCAGCGAGGGTGGTGGGCGGGCGGCGCAACACTCGTCTGGCTGATGGGGTCGGCGCCCAGCGTGGGTGCTGAGGCGCTGGGCAGCCCGGCGAATGTGCTGCGCAAGAACAAGTGGACGATGGGGGTGGGCGGCGGGGGGGTGTTCGAGCGAGCGCTTGAAGGCACGGCCAGTCCGAAGATCAGCTTCTTTGATGTGGGCCACTACCGTGGCTTCGGCGTGACCGACTGGCTGACGCTCTACGGCAAGATCGGCGGCGGGGGGATGGAGTTCAAGGACAACACCGGCACCTTTGATCTTGGCTCGGCGCTCGGCTTCGGCGGCGGGGTGCGCGTGCGGTTTTGGGAGAATCGGGATCGCGGCTGGGAGTGGACCGGCAGCCTGCTGCTGACGCACTTGCGCGCGCGGCATAAGCAGAAGGATGAAGCCGATTGGACCGAAGGGCAGTTTGCGACCAGCGTCGCGAAGCGGTTCGGGCGGGTTACCCCCTACCTCGGCATCAAAGCATCCATCGTGGATTTTGACATCAAGCTGCGCAAGGACGGCCTCATCACCTCGCAGGCGGAGTTGGCCGAGGACGCGTTCATCGGGCCGCTCGCCGGATTCGACATCGCGGTCGGCGAGTACGAGGACGTCGCGGTCAACGTTGAGGCCTCCTATATCAACGGCCCAACGGTGGACGCCGCCATCCAGTACACGTTCTAAGCCGCCTCTCGCCGGCTGCTATGGTGACGCGCATCGTCTCCGGCGGGCAGACCGGCGTAGACCGGGCGGCCCTCGATCTTGCGCTCGCCCTTGGCATTCCGTGCGGCGGCTGGTGTCCCACAGGCCGCCTGGCCGAGGACGGCGCGATTCCTCCTTGCTACCCTTTGCAGGAGACCCCCTCTGAGAGCTACGCGCAGCGGACCGAGTGGAACGTCCGGGACTCGGACGGGACGCTCATCCTCACCCAGGGACCGCCGACGGGCGGGACGGCGCAGACCGTCGCATTCGCCACGCGGCACCGCAAGCCCTGTCTCGTGGTGGACCTGAACGCCCCCGGCGACCCGGACGCGGTGCGCGCCTGGCTGCGGCGACACCACATCCGGACGCTTAATGTCGCCGGCCCCCGCGAGAGCAAGCAGCCCGGCATCGCCGGGCAGGCCGAACGGTTCTTGCGTTCGCTCCTAGCCGAAGCGGTAAGATGACCGATTTGTTTCCACTTCGGGGCGTGTGGTATGCTACGGACCCAGCAGGGATTGCGATGACGGATCGGGAACGGTGGATTGTCCTCAACCTGGTGCCCAACCTGCAGCCGGCGCAGTTGCGCCGGCTGCGGGAGGCGTTCGGCACGCTGGAGCGCCTCTGGCAGGCATCACCTGACGAGCTCGCGCGCGTCGTGGGGCCGGCGACGGGGCGGTGCATGGCGGCCGCCTGCCGCGCGGCGGATATAGAGGAAGAGCGCCGGCGGGTGGAGCGCGCCGGTCTACGGCTGGTGACGCTGGCGGATGCCGGGTATCCCGCCCGGCTGCGCGAGCTGCCGGACCCGCCTCCGGTCCTGTACGTGCGCGGCCAAACCGACTTTGAGCGTCCGGCGGTCGCCGTGGTTGGCACGCGGCGGGCCTCGGCCTACGGGCTGGCGGCTGCCGAGCGGCTCGGCTATGATCTAGCACTCCGCGGGATCACGGTCGTCTCCGGGCTGGCGCGCGGGATCGACGCGGCCGCCCACCACGGGGCGCTCAAGGCCGGCGGGCCGACCGTCGCCGTGCTGGGCAGCGGGTTCGAGTGGC
>CAYJWO010000069.1:0-5709 GCA_964373825.1 uncultured Planctomycetales bacterium | reverse complement strand
GACGGAACCCGTTCGGGTCGCGGCAGCCGATCAGCTCCCGTTCGGTCAGGAAGACGAGCGAGAAGGCCCCCTTGAGGCGCCGCAGGCACTGCACGAGGTCATCGTCGAAGCTCTTGTTCGTCGCCCGCGCGAGCAGATGGAGGATGATCTCGCTGTCGACCGTCGTCTGGAAGATCGACCCGTTCGCCTCGAGCTGCTGACGCAGCTCGTAGGCGTTGACCAAGTTGCCGTTGTGCGCTACCCCGATGGAGCCTTTCGCGTAGGTGACGACGAGCGGCTGCGAGTTCTTCACCGTGCTGGAGCCGGTCGTCGAATACCGCGTGTGTCCGAGCGCCGCGCGGCCCGGCAACTGGTGCAGCACCTCCTCATCGAAGACCTCGGAGACCAGCCCCATCTCTTTGTGGGTCTGCATCGCTTTGCCATCCCACGAGACGATGCCGGCCGCCTCCTCGCCCCGGTGCTGCAGCGAGTACAGGCCGAGATAGGTCAGCCGGGCTGCATCCCGGTGCCCGGTGATCCCGAACAATCCACAAGAGTGCTTTACGGAGTTATCCATCGTACCGTCATCAGGTGATGCGACGCTTGAGAGCTACGAGGAAAGAGCGGCTATCGGCATGACGTTTGGTCTTTCCAACCCGAAGCTCTTTCTGTACCTGTCGATTGAACGCAAGCCAATCTGCATCTGACAGTATTTGGTCAACCTGTGATTTACCCATTCAGAGGCTTCTTCGATCGTCTACGACTGCTGCTCATGCAGTTTCAAGAGCTTTTTGGAGTCCAGTACGCCAGGCGTCGCTCAGCTCTTCGAGGGGTGCATCGATCCACGGGTTGATGACCAGGCGGGTGCCGCCCACCGCGCCGATGACCGCCGCTGGCACGCCGTGCCGCTTCGCCAGCTCCAACACCAACTCCGCGTACCCCCCCAGGCAGCTTACGACGATCCGGCCCGAGGACTCGCCGAAGAGCTGCGCGTCCACTCGCGGTGACACGTGACACGTGACACGTGACACGTGAACCAGCGCACCCATCAGGCGGGCGTCATCCATAAGACACGACTCAGCGATGGCCACGGCGAGGCCGCCGTCGGAGCAGTCGTGCGCGGACTTCAGCCAGTCGTGGGAGGCCGCCTCAAGCATCACGCGCTGCAGCGCGCGCTCCTTCGCCAAGTCGATGCGCGGCGGCGCGCCCGCCTTCAGCCCGTGGATGGCCGCCAGATACTCGCTGCCGCCCAGCTCCTCTCTCGTCTCACCGAGGAGGAGGACCGCATCCCCCGCATCTTTGAAACTCGCCGTGATGGGGCCGTGGGGCATGGGCCGTGGGCCATGCGAACGAGACCGTCCATGTCCCATGTCCCATGTCCCATGTCCCACGATGAGGCCGATCATCCCGATCACCGGAGTCGGATCGATCGCCGCGCCGCTTTGCCTCTCGTTGTAGAAGCTGACGTTGCCGCCGGTCACGGGGGTCTGAAAGGCCCGGCAGGCGTCGCCGATGCCCCGCACCGCTTCCTTGAACTGCCACATGATCTCCGGATCCTGTGGATCGCCGAAGTTCAAGCAGTTCGTGACCGCCAGCGGGGTCGCCCCCACGCACACCAGGTTGCGCGCCGCCTCCGCCACCGCCGCCTTGCCGCCCTCGTACGGATCGAGGTAGCCATACCGGCCGTTGCCGTCCGTCGTCGACGCCAACAGCGCCCCGGTCGCCTTGATCCGCAGCACCGCCGCATCGCCGCGGCCCGGGAGCACCGCGGTGTTCGTCTGCACCATGTGGTCGTACTGTTCGTAGACCAGCGCCTTGCTCGCGATGGTGGGCGAGGCGAGCAGCCGCCGCAGCACGTCGGCGGCATCCGGCAGTTGCGGGATGGCGCGCAGCGACAGCCGCTGGACCCGCGACAGGTAGCGGGGTCGCCGGACCGGCCGGTGGTAGACGGGTGCCTCGTTGGTCAGCGCCCTAACCGGAATGTCCGCGACGATCGCCCCGCCATCGGTGACCCGCAGGCGGCCGGTAGCCGTCACGCGGCCGATCTCCACGGCGTTCAGGCCCCACTTCTCAAAGATCTTCTTCACCCGATTCTCGCGGCCGCGCCGGGCAACGAGCAGCATCCGCTCCTGCGACTCGGAGAGCATCACCTCGTACGGCGTCATGCCCGCCTCGCGCCGCGGCACCTTGGCGACGTCGATCTCGATGCCGGTGTGGCCGCGTGCTGGCATCTCGCAGCTGGAGCAAGTGAGCCCGGCCGCCCCCATGTCCTGGATGCCGACGACGTCGTCGGTGGCCAGCGCCTCCAGCGTAGCCTCCAGCAGGCACTTCTCCGTGAAGGGGTCGCCGATCTGTACCGCCGGCCGGTCCGCGTCGACGTCTGCGGAGAGCTCGCGCGAGGCGAAGCTCGCCCCGCCCAGGCCGTCCCGCCCGGTAGACGAGCCGACGTAGATCACCGGGTTGCCCACGCCGCGTGCGGCGCCCTTCGCAATGGCCTTCGTCCGCACCAGACCGATGCACATCACGTTGACGAGCGGGTTCTCGCGATACGTCTCGTCGAAGGCGATCTCGCCGCCCACCGTCGGCACACCGACGCAGTTGTGAGTGATTAACCCTCCCGTCGTCACGAACGTGTGGGTCCCTTCAACCTCAAAATCATAGACTGGGGTGTTGCGCCGCTCGGATACGACTCGTTTCACCTCAACCCATCCAATTGGACCACTCACTCCGTGCCTGGGAAAGCTGTATCGGAGATCCTGGAACTGATAGGCTTTTAGCGCGCGCTGGATCTTCCGATTAATCACCGGCGCAAACCAGTCTCGCATTTCGGAAACAGGCTCATGTCCATTGAGCTCAACACTGTAGAGCAGTCGCCCCTTCAATTGTCTGCCCCTGATCACACTAGGTTTTGTTCGGTGCTCATAGCAGAGCGGCAGGATGCCAAGAGCCTGCAATACGAGGGTCGTCTGATTTGCTAAGCATCGGCTGACCGTCCCCAATGTGATCTTGACCCTTGACCCCGAATGCCGAATCGAGACTGAACCGTCCCCTCGGAACAGCCCTTTGAGCAGTTCAACGCGGACCCGACGCGGTGCCCTGAAGAGGGGGTCAGGAACCGATTTGGTCTGCGCGCTCTCTCCGCAATGCCAAATGTCCTTGAGCAGGACCCCGAGAAACCATGACGAAACGGTGATTGCGGTTGTGCTTACCCGTCGCTCAACCGAATATCGCCACCCCAATCGATCCAGGATCCGCCGGAGATCCGCAACATAGTAGCGGTCGGCGACATTGTGTCCGAACGTCCATATAATCTTGTACGTCGTTCCATTCCGCGATACACAACCTTCAGCCAAGTAGTACCCGATAAGCCTGGCAAAGTCTTCGTCAAGGGTGACGTGGCAGCCGATGTAATTCGCCTTCCCACTGGGCAGAAACACCTCGAGATTTCGACGATCGAACCCGAAGGTGCGCTCCAGTGCCAGGTAGATTCGTAATGGCATGCGCAGATGATGCCTGTACTTCCATCGGCTGCACGCTGAAGCTTCAATAACTCGGAGCGTCGCCTGAAGTTGCGCTCGGCTGGCGCGAAACGGCTTCTTGAGTCGGACGTAGATGTTCGCTGGGGAGGTTTCGAACAGTTGGAGCAGATCGATCGTTAACAGACCTGCTTCTTCAGGTAACCTGGTCAAGACCGGAAGCAGGTCACCTGGCCTTATAGCCCGAGCCGGTTTTGTCACCAGACGGCCGCCCTCCAACACGAAGCTCGGATGTCCCGGGGTCAAACGCCACGTCCGACCCATTGTCGCGTCAATCCGAAGAGTCTTGCCACCCTTCTTTCGCCAGAGCCTACTCACTGGAGACCACCGCGGTTGCCGCGTCTTAGGATCAAAGGAAAGCACGTCGATGTGCCCAGGCGCTCGTAGTGTCTCGCCTGTGCTGTTGCCAAACAGCCCATCGATATACGATCCGATGGCCACGCTCTTAACCTTCCCCGTGTTCCTGACAACCACCAGTTCATCCGGAGCTAAACAGTTTCCGTAATCGGCAATCCCTTTGACGACGCCCTCAAACAAGAATTTCGTCCGCGAGTTTCCCTCCAGCCGTCCGAACCGCAGCGAATCGAAGAGCGCAATCGGCCGCGCCCCCATTGTGAAGATGTCGCGCAGGATGCCGCCCACCCCGGTCGCGGCACCCGCGTGCGGCTCGACCGCCGAGGGGTGGTTGTGCGACTCCACCTTGAAGGCGACGGCCAACCCGCCACCGATGTCGATCAACCCGGCGTTTTCCTTCCCCGCCGGCACCAGGACCCGCTTGCCTGTTGTCGGGAATGTCTTCAGGTACATCTTCGAGCTCGCGTACGAACAGTGCTCGCTTGCCATGACACCAAAGATTCCAATTTCTGTCAGGGTGGGTTGCCGACCGAGCATGCGAGCGAACTGATCGAATTGCTGCTGGGTGAGATTGTGGGACAGCGCCACACGACGAAGCTGCTCCTCCGAAACGAGCGCTCCGGTCAACTCAGTTGAGGAGATAGATGCCGTGACCATCGCTCACCCGATCGGGATGCCACCCATTGAGTCCGAGTCTCCGTGCCCTTAGCTGCACGGCGCTCACGGTTCTATTCAAGCGTTCCGCTATGACTTTCCCGGGTACATGGCCGCACGGCTGCTGAAGGAGCGCGTCTTCAGCAGGAGTCCATACATAGAGCCATTGGTTCATCCGCTCGTGGATGGGCCGTGTCCATCTTCGCTCTGGGTAACCCAGTTTGTACAACATCGAAGGGACTTCGGCCTTGATGTACGGCTCAACGAGGCTGAGCAGCTGCTGAGTTCCTAGCCGAGTGAATCGTAGACACCACTGTCTACGATTGCGTTGAATGACGCAGCCCGTCATGCCCCAACGCTCACGCAAGCATGTCCGGATCATGATCTGCTGACGATATGGAAATGCTCCAGTATAGGGCATGCAACAGTCTCGCCCAGGCGCGCATGTCCCGTCATCCATATACCAGACGGCCAGCGAGAACGCCGTCAACTGATCGAGCCATGCAGGCGAGACGGCTTTTCGCCTGTTTGGGTAACACAGCCTGTACAGTGCTGTGAGAGCCGGCGTGGTGCGGGTGGTGAAACGTATTCCCCAATGGATGCGCCCATCCCGTGGATTGCTCTGCACTCGAGGTGGTGCTAGCGTGTGATCCTGCATGATTTGATGCTTCCACATAAGATAGTCCGAATGCGCCAGCGATCGGCTGCTCCGCAAATACGCATGGACGCTCACCTCGCGCAAGCTTAGAGTGCCTAACTGCTCTGTCGAAAAGCCCTCTGGCGGCTTCGCGGGTGACACGGCGCCAGGGCCCCCCTGCCCGCCCGGAGCCGACGACGCCGATAGTGCGGCGCGGCGAGGACGGGTGGGGTGGTGCCGTGGCAGGCCCCGCGACGCGACGTGTTCGACAGAGCAGTTAGGCACTCTGAGGCTGTCATCTCCAAGCAGGGCTCCCAAGACGTATTCTCGCTGAGGCGGCAGAAGCGTCGGGTAGGTCAAGTTCGACCAGCGCCCCATCAACGTGACGCGAACGCTTCGATCATGGACTCAAACACGAGCCGCCCGTCGGCGGAGCCCAGCACCGCTTCGGAGGCGCGCTCGGGGTGCGGCATCATGCCCATCACGTTGCCCTCGCGGCTCACGATCCCCGCGATGCCGTCCATCGAGCCGTTTGGGTTCGCGGAGGCC
>CAYJWO010000068.1:1762-5718 GCA_964373825.1 uncultured Planctomycetales bacterium | reverse complement strand
TAGCGGTCGGGGTGATTGTTGGCGAGGAGTGTCAGGCCGGGCAGTTCGTGGCCGGACAAAAGTTCGGCCAACGCCCCGCCGGCCGTGATCTCCACCGTGGGCTGCAATCCCAGGTCCCGGACCAAGGCCAGGCTGTCTCCGCCGCCGGTGCCCCATTCGCTGAGCTCTGCCAGGGCCCCGAGTGCCGTGCGGTTTTCGCCAAGCAACGCCGGGTGCTGCGGATTCGTCGGGGGGCCGATGACCAAAGCACTCGCGAAGCGGGGGATCATCCGGCGGTACCGCTTCGCCGTGTTGGGCCCGATGCCTTCCAGGAGATGCGCAAACCCTTCGGGCACCGTGCGGACCGTCCCATCAGATCGCAGCGTAACGACCCGGCGCTTCCCGTCCACCATGCAGACCATGTCGGTCGGCAGCTCCAGGCGATCGGAGAACTCGGTGAGCAGCCGATGGAGGCGCGTGAGCTCCTCTCCAAAATACGGCTGGAGATCGTCCGCGTTGGCGCGGCCTACGATGTGGATGGCTAGCTCCCGCCGCCGCTCCGGCGTGGCCTCCCCCACCTCCGGGTGCGCCGCGATCAAGGCTAACGCGGCCAGCTTCCCGCCTAGGAGCACCGCATCGGCCCGGCCCTGCCGCAGTGAGGCTTCGGTGATGTTCAGTTTCTCCGGCAGCTTCTTGCCACCGGTCACCATCACGTGGGGCTTGCGCGGGGTGAGGAGCTTTGCCGCCTGCTCCATCTCGCGTTGAATCATGCGGCCGGCCACGACCGGCTTGCCATCCCAGGCGGTGATGCTCGGCTCAAACCGATGGGCCTGGGAGAGCGCGTCGAAGACGACGAGATCGATTTTCGGCTTGAGCCGCGCCTCGAACGCCGGGTTCTCATCCAGGTGACGGCCGGGGTTGGCAGGATCCTCTGATCGCGTCGGTTTCAGCAAAATGACCTGCCCCTCCTGCAAGCCGTCAATGGCCGCCAGCGCCTCATCGCCGAAGAGATCGTTGACCGGCGTGACGGGTCGGCCCAACACGCGGCTGAGCACTTCGGCGTGCTCGTGCGGCGTATCCATGAAGTCGGCGCTGGGTTCTTCGGGGTCCTTGAGCCGGCCCTGCCAGCCCATGACGACGACCTTGCCACCGCGTTGCGCCAACTCGCGGATCGTCGGCGCCGCCTGGATGAACTTCTCATTCGGATGGTCCGGGTCCTTGAGATGGCCGCCCGCGGCGGGGACGTCGAGCCCGACCCGCGCGAGCACCACCCGCCCCTTGATCTCCGCATCACTGAGATCGTCCATCGTCGCAAACCGCTGCGGGTCGGCGGGCGGGGCGGCGGGGGGTGGATGGTCGGGTGCTGGAATCGTGGAGCGGCCGTGGCGCATGGTGTGGTAGGCGGGGGCGATGCGGTCCACGAAGCGGTTGTCGCGGTCCATGGCGAAGTCCCGGCTCATCACCGACTTGAGCGTCCCAACGCCGATCGCCTTCGCCTGGGCGAGCAGCTCCTCGATGAACTGGACGCCGCTGCGCGGGTGCGTGTCACGTCCGTCGGTCCAGGCGTGCAGGTAGACCGGCACGACCACGCCGGCTTTGTCGCTCAACTTTTTCACGGTGCGGAGAAAGGCGTACGCGTGGACCATTGAGGAGTGCACTTCCCCTTCGGAGGCCATGAAGAGATACTTGATGGGCTCGCGCTGGAGCATCGCCCGACGAATGAGATGGAAGATCGGCATGGTCTCCGGGATGACGTCGCCGTCCGCATCCGTTTCCATGAACGCGCCGTCGTCCCCGATGAGGGCGTCGATCGCCGGGATGTTCTTCTCCAATACCCGGCCCGCCGTGAGCACATCATGGCCTACGTCGGAGTTGCCCGGACTGGGCTGCCCCTTGAAGTCCGCGTGGGGGCTCTGCGCTCGCATGCCGACGTACTCTCCCCCCCCGTGGACTTCCGTGTAGGGATACCGCTCCTGCAGCTCGAAGAGAATCAGTCCCTCGCGCCCGCCGCTTTCCGCCAGCAGCCGCTCGTGCGACTTGCGGATGGGATCGTACGGATCGTTCGGGTTCGGGTTCTTCCCGTAGCCATCCAGAATGATGAGGGCGATCTTCTCGGTGGTCGTTGGGGCCTCGGCGTAGAGGCTGTCGCCGTAGTCGTCCGGTTTCGTGAGGCCGGCGAGATCAAGCAGCGATGGGCCGACGTTGGCCAGCGATGACTCGCCCACGCGCCGGCTGATCACCAGTTTCCCCTTGCGGCGTTTCACGTACACGTTCATGACCTGATCGCGGTGGGTGATCTTGATGGGGACACCGTCGCGCTCGGCGATGGTGTGCACCGGGACTTTGTGGTTGGTGTGCGACGTGAGCGGCGTCCCGTCGTCCTTCATGACCTTTTCCCAGTTGCCGTGGTCGCCGGTCAGCACGACGGTGTAGCCGAGTGCGAGCAGGCGAGGAATCGCGCGCCGCAGTTCGCGGTTGAGGACGATGCCCACCTGGATGAACGGGTCCATCACGGCGTCGGGATCGGCGGTGCCTTCGATGACGCCGGGAATCTTGTCGATGTCGTGCCCCACCATGTCCGGGTTCGGGTAGTTGGCCCGGATGAACCGCTTGCGCCCGACGGTAACCCGCGGCAGCTTCGCGTATCGAGCCCTGGTCTTGGAATCGGCGCTCTCGTCGAGGTAGGCGTCCACCTCGGCGCCGTCCGGGAGCTGGGCCGCCCAGAGGATTTGGTTGGTCACTTCGGTCGCACTCATCTCCGGCGCGTTCGTGTACGAATCCACTTTTCTGGAGGGGACGATGCGGCCGACCTCGCCCGGGAGCGGCTGGTCCTGCCCGCGCATGAAGCGGCCCGAGTGGTTGCGCTTCTGCCCCTCGGTGATCGTGAAGGTGGTCCAGCCGGCGTCGCTGAAGATCTTCGGCACGTAGTTGCCGACCGCGACCGGACGGACGACGACCTGCGCGGTCGGCTCGACGACCTCGGGGTCTTCCAGCGTGTCGAGAAACTCGCTCATGGTGACATACGCGCCCAACTTCCAGGGGGCGGCCCGCGGCATGTCCGGGAATTCCCTCGCCAGGAACGCCAGGCTGAGCTCCTTGCCGCGGTCAGACCGGGCGTTGCCGTGGACCACCAAGCTGCCGGGCTCGATGAAGCCCTCCTCGCCTTCGACGACGATCGCCTTGAGGTTCTGGTCCACGGCCCCCTCGGCGTATCTCCGCCGCATCATCGCGGGGACGTCGTCCGGGGAGGCGACGAACGTTACGAAGGAATCCGCAAACGACGAACGCGGCGCACCGTCGGGTGTCGCCGCGTCGTCACGCCCCGCTACGGGGGCGCGCGCGATGGTTACGAGCTCCGGGCTGTCGCGGCCCCGGCTCCCGGGTTGCTCAAGCCTCGCCGAACGATCCGGCGCGTCCTCGGGGAGTGCGGCCGGCGGGCCGCCAGGGAGGGCGCCTCCTGTCGAGGGGTCGCTCGGATCGGCCGCGGGCGGCTGGCCGACGTGCGCCAGATCGATGACCTCCACGTTGACCTTCTGCGTGGTCCCGTCCGGGCGCCGCCGCTCCAGGAAGAGGAAGGCGACGCGGGCACCCCGCGCGCCGATGCGCGGCTCGCCGACGCGCAGCACGCCAGTCCCGGGCTGGCCGGCAAGCGGGGTGAGCTCCGCCACGGTGGCGTCGAGGTTGTCCACGTACCCTTCGTACTGCTGGCCGGTGCCCTCGCCGTTGCGATCATACCAGCCCTTCTTGATGGGGTTGTCCGGGGCGGGCGGCTCGACCCATGTCAGCATGTCCACGAGGCTCTCAGCGCGCTCCGCTGTCGTCGCGGGCAGCTCAGCCTCCCGCATGTTAGCCTTCACATCATCAGGCAGGTTCTCGGTGACCTCGACCGGCAGCCCGCGGGCCTGGCGGTAGCTCAGCGTCGCCTCGAAGTGGTCCGGGGTCACCACGACCACCCCGGGGGCGGCGGTCACGCTGCC
>CAYJWO010000068.1:0-1662 GCA_964373825.1 uncultured Planctomycetales bacterium | reverse complement strand
GCGTCCAGGGCGGTGCGACGCGGCGGCACCGGCCGCGCCTGCCGGATCGGCTCCAAGAGGGCGGTCGCATCAAGCCGGTCAACGCCCGCCTGGACCAACTGCGCCTCGGCTTCATCGGCGGTTTCGATCCGCCAGTTCACGAAGGCGGTCAGCACCGGGCGGGCTTCCCTCCGGTGCGACGGGTCGGCCGCCTCGATGAGGTCCAGCGCGACCCGGCGCTGCTGGAGGCGCTGCCATTCATGCGTCTTGGCCCGGCGGTTCGGCTGGACCGGCATGGTCTTCAAGTCCGCTCCGGTCAGGTAGGCCAACTCCGCGATGGTGACGTCGGCGGTGTCATACGTCTCGCCGGCTTCCTTCGAGCGGTGGGAGGAGATGGCCGGCTTGTCCAACTCGTGGAGCGTCGCGACGTACTCCAGGTTCCCGATGAGGCTGCCGGTCTGGTTGTGCTTCGAAATCGCCTCGTCATAGAGATCGGCGAGCTCACGGGCCTTGTCCGCCCGGGAGGCGAGCAGGTCATCGGCCACCGCCTTCACGCCAAGCGGGTTGAGCACCCGGCGGAACTCCCGCCAGGCCACGTGCTGCTCCTCGAACTCGGCGAATGGATCTTCAATGGAATAGATGGCTCCCGAGTGCGCTGTGTTGATCTCGGTCACGAGGTCAACGTACGCTCGCAGCAGCCCGCGCCAATCCATCTCCCGGCCATCGTAGTTGTAGAGCTGCCGCTCCCGGTCGTAGAACGAGTTGGCCGCCGCATCGAGGTGGAACTGGAAATCTCGGCCCGCCACGAACCCCAGGTCATCGGCAGCCGCGATGATGAGCTTGATCATCTCACGCCCTGAGCCCACCAGCCGCTGGTGCTCAGCGGGCGCATCCGGCATGATCTCAGGTGCGACACCGCCTTCTTTGCCCTCGCCCGGATTGATGCCCTGCTCGCGAAGCCTCTCGGCCACGCGCTGGCGGATGCGCTGCAACATGCGCTCTTCCTCGTACGGGGAGGCGGCGCCGATGGGCCGTACCGTGAACTCCTGGATGGAGGGAGAGACCTTCCCGAACAGCTCCCAGACGTTCACTTTCAACTGCTTCACCAGCTCCGCGGCCCAGCCGTGCTCGCCGCCGGTTGCGGTCACGCCCCGCAAATGGTTCTTCGCGTCCGCAGCCGACGGCGGAATCGCCTCCGGGACGAGCGTGGCCATGACATCGGTCGGCTCCGTCCCGCGGCTGTGCGCAATCGCCTGGACGAGCGCCTTCTCAACGGAGAGGACCGTATCGCCGCCCAGCCCGCCCCAGAGCTCGTGCGGACGTCCCGCCGGAAGCTCCTTGGGATTCAGCCCGGGCTCCTTCGCCACTTCCTCATTGAGCGGCACGAGGACTCGATCGAAGATCGCGAGGAGATCGTCAGCCGGAATGTTCTCTTGCTGGATTCTCTGGATGATGCGCTCCACGTACGCTCGCACCTGCGCCAGCCCCACGGTGCGCGCCTCCCCCTCGCCAGCCGAAGTCCCAGCCGGCAAGCCGAACCACTCGCCGACCGTGCCGTCGGCCAGCCAGACTCGCATGCGGAGCGTCTTGTAGCCCAGCGGGGTCGTGCCGATCTCCTCGACCTCGACGCGCCGGATCGTCTGGCGCGGGGCCAGGACGAGCTCCAGGAAGTGGTCGGCTTCG
>CAYJWO010000067.1:0-5721 GCA_964373825.1 uncultured Planctomycetales bacterium | reverse complement strand
GTGTCCGGCTCGATGTTCACCCCGGTGCGGGACGCGATGTTGTAGGGAATGATTGGCAGCTCCACCGCCTCGGCGACCGCCTTGAAGTGCAGGTAGAGCCCGCGCTGCGTGGGCTTGTTGTAGTACGGCGAGATCAGCAGGGCCGCGTTCGCACCAGCCTCTTGCGCGTGGCGCGTCAGGCGAACGGCCTCCTTCGTGTTGTTGGAGCCGGTCCCGGCGATGACCGGGATGCGGCCGCGCGCCGCCTGGACGGTCAACTCGATGACCCGGTCGTGCTCCTCGTGGGAGAGTGTGGCGGATTCGCCGGTCGTGCCGCAGGGGACGATGGCGGTCGTCCCGGACGCCGCGTGCCAATCGATCAGCCGCCGCAGCGTCTCGGCGTCCACCGCCCCGTCGCGAAACGGCGTGACGAGTGCAACCATCGACCCGCGCAGGGCGAGTGTCATGGGACTCCTTTCAGCGGCCATCGCACACTGCCGTCGCAGACGCGGCGCGCAGGCCCCGCGAGTACGACGTGGCGCACCCGCCAGCCGCCTCCCCCGTTGCGCGCGGCCTCGAACGACACCGCCAAGCGATCGCCGCTGCGCGGGATCACCTCAAGACGATACGATGACCGCGGCTCACGCTGTTGCAGCGCGAACACGATGGCTGAAGCGGTCACCCCGGTGCCGCACGCCAGCGTCTCCGCCTCGACCCCGCGCTCATACGTGCGCACACGCAGGCGATTCCGTCGTCGAGGATCCGGTTGGATGAAATTCACATTCGTCCCGTGTGGAGCAAATCGTCGGTGGCATCGAATCGCGCGTCCGAGCCGCTGCACGTCCACGCGATCCACATTCCTGACAGGGATGACCACATGCGGCACCCCCGTATTGAGGAAACCATACGTCAGGCGCCACCCCTCCACCTCCAGCGAGCCGCCAAGGTGGAGGGCCGTCGGATCCGTCATCGCCAGCGCCACCCGCTCCTCCCGTACGACCGCCGAGAGGATGCCGGCCTTGGTGTCGATCGTGACCGACGTTTCACGTTTTACGTTCCACGTTCCACGGCTCCTCAGGTACAGCGCCACGCACCGCGCCCCGTTGCCGCACATCTCGGCCTCGCTGCCGTCCGCGTTGAAGACCCGCATCCGCGCATCGGCCCCGCGGGCCGGCTCCAGCACCAGGAGGCCGTCGGCGCCGATCCCGCGGCGGCGGTCGCACAAGGCGCGCGCTATTACCGGCCAGGCGCGCGGTCGCACCCGTCGGCGCGCATCGACCACGAGGAACTCGTTGCCAGCTCCAGTCATTTTGGTAAACGCGATCGTACTGGTCATGACAGCATCTCGCGCGGCATCACGTCGTGCCGGATCAAGTCGCGGTAGGTTTCCCGCCGGCGGATGACCGCCCACCGGCGGCCCCGCACCATGACCTCGGCCGGCCGCGGGCGCCCGTTGTAGTTTGAGGCCATCGTCGAGCCGTACGCGCCCGCGCCGAGCACCGCCAGGAGATCGCCGGGAGCCAGCGCACCCAGCCGGCGATCGCGCGCCAACACATCCGCGCTCTCGCAAATCGGCCCCACGACGTCGAAGCGGGCGGCCCCGTTGAGCGCGGTTCCGTGCGGCCGCACCGGGACCACTTGGTGGAACGCGTCGTAGAGTGCTGGCCGCAGCAGGTCGCTCATTCCCGCATCCACGATGGCGAACTGCCGCCTTGATCCCCAGGGACGTTTCTCCTGCGGTTTCAGGTACAGCACGCGCGTCACGAGCACCCCCGCATTGCCGACGATGAACCGCCCCGGCTCCAGGATCAACCGCACGCCAAGTGCCTGCACCGCCGGCAGGACGAGCCTGGCGAACGCCTGCGGGGTCTGCGGCCGCTCATCCCGGTAGATGATCCCCAGGCCGCCGCCGAGGTTGAGCCACGGCAACCGCAGGCCCGCCCGGCGGCCCTCCCGAATCACCTCCCCGGCGCGGGTCACCGCCTCGAGGAACGGCCGACCCGAGGTGATCTGCGACCCGATGTGCAGGTGCACGCCCAAGAGGCGGGTCGCCGGGAACGCCGCGTGCCGTCGCAGCAGCGCGATCGCGTCCCGCCGCTGGATGCCGAACTTGCTTTCCGAGACACCGGTCGTGATGTGGCGGTGCGTGTGCGCATCCACGTCCGGATTCACCCGTAGGGCCACGGGGGCGGTCACGCGCAGCCGCCGCGCGATCGCATCGATCGCCTCCAGCTCCCCCGGCGACTCCACGTTGAAGCAGAAGATACCGGCGCGCAGCGCGGTCGCGATCTCCTCCGGACGCTTGCCAACGCTCGCAAAGACGATTCGCGACGGCGGGCATCCGGCCCGGCGGGCCTTGAACAGCTCGCCGCCGGACACGATGTCCAGCCCCGCCCCGTGCCGGACGAGCAGCCGCAGGATCGCGAGATTCCCGTTCGCCTTGACCGAAAAGCAGATCAGCGGCCGCGCCGGACGAAACGCTCGCTGCAGCTTCCACAGGTGGTCCACCAGCGTCTTGTGGCTGTAGACGTAGACCGGCGTGTCCACCGCGTCCGCGATCTCGGCGACCGGCACCTGCTCGCAATAGAGCGGCCCGCCACGGCGGCGGAAGTCATGGGGGTAGTACATCACCGTGTCCTCAGCCGCCGTTGCCACCGGCGCAGCGCCTGGGCGACCTGCTGAGGGTTAGTACTCCCAATACTCCGCTTGCGGGCGACGGATCGGCGCGGATTGAGCAGCGTGCGCATGACGGCTGGAGTCAGTTGGGGGGCGATGCGGCGCACCGCCTCC
This sequence comes from uncultured Planctomycetales bacterium, assembly GCA_964373825.1. Taxonomy (GTDB): domain Bacteria; phylum Omnitrophota; class Gorgyraeia; order Aquiviventales; family Aquiviventaceae; genus CAYJWO01. Next base: position 2,952 of record CAYJWO010000067.1, on the reverse strand, counting down.
GGCGGAAGTGCCTGCAACGCGCGGCCGGAGCGTGCGGCGAGTGCGACGAGCTCGCCCACCATCCGATGCGCGTTGCGGAACGCCACCCCGCGCTCCACCAGGAACTCCGCGAGGTCGGTGGTACAGAGACGGTCATCGGCCGCCGCGGCGGCCATCCGGGCCGGCCGCACCCGCGCATGCGCGATGACGCATTCGAGAACCTCCAGGGCCCCGAGCCCAGCGTCCACCGCCCCGAAGACGAGGGGTTTATCCCACTGCAAATCCCGATTATACGCCAGCGGTAATCCCTTCATCATGGACAAAAACGCCGCCAGCTGCCCGATGGCGAGACCCGCCTGGCCGCGCACGAGCTCCGGGACATCCGGGTTCTTCTTATGCGGCATGAGGCTCGAGCCGGTCGCCACCGCGTCATCCAGCTCCAACCATCCAAACTCCTCGCTGGTCCAGAGGATGAGCTCCTCCCCGAGGCGCGAGAGGTGGACGCCGAGGCACGCCACGGCGAAGACCAGTTCGAGCGCGAAGTCCCGGTCGGACACCGCGTCGATGCTGTTCGCCGCCACGCGCGGGAACCCCAGCTGCCGGGCGACGTACGCCCGGTCGATCGACAGCGACGTGCCCGCGAGCGCCCCGGCGCCCAATGGCAGCACGTCGATTCGCCGGCGCGCATCCTGCAAGCGCGAGCGGTCGCGCTCCAGCATCTCCACGTAGGCGAGGAGGTGGTGCGCCCAGAGCACGGGCTGCGCGCGCTGCAGGTGCGTGTAGCCCGGGACGATCACCTGGGCGTGCGCGGCCGCGGTGATCACCAGGCGGCGCTGCAGCCGCGCAAGACCCTCGTCCAACTGCCGGACCGCGTCGCGGCAGTAGAGCCGCAGGTCCGTGCTGACCTGGTCGTTGCGGCTGCGGGCGGTGTGGAGCGCGCGCGCCACCAACCCCACCAGCCGCTCGAGCTGCTGCTCGATCTGGGTGTGGACGTCCTCGGCGCGCGGGTCGGCCCGCCACACGCCGCGCTCGATGGCGCGCAAGAGGTGCCTCAGGCCCTGGACCAACCGGCGGCTGTCCCGCGCCGGGATGATGCGGCACCGGCCCAGCATCTTCGCGTGGGCGATCGAGCCCAGCACGTCGTAGCGCGCTAGGCGCTGATCCACGGCGATGCTCGAGGCGTAGCGCTCCACGAGCGGATGCGTCGCTTTCGTGAACCGTCCCCCCCACATTGTGTTGCTCATGAGGTTGTTCCGCGTCCTTCATACGGCAGGCCGAGGAGTTTAATGAACCCCTCCGCCGCCCGCTGATCGAACGTGCTCTTGGCCGAATACGTCGCCAGCCGCTCGCGGTAGAGCCCGTGCGGCGACCGGCGCCCGACGACCTGGCACCGGCCCCGGTAGAGGGTGACGCGCACGCTCCCGGTGACGACCCGCTGCGTGTCGCCGACGAACGCGTCCAGCGCCCGTTTGAGCGGCGTGTACCACAGGCCGCCATAGACCAAGCGCGCGTAGGTCAGCGCGAGCCCCTCTTTTACGAAGAGCAGCTCCCGATCCAGCACGAGCCGCTCCAATTCCTGGTGCGCCGTCAGCAAAATCGTTCCGGCGGGCGCCTCGTACACCTCGCGCGACTTGATCCCCACGACGCGGCTCTCGATCATGTCCGTGCGTCCGATGCCGTGCCGACCACCCAGCGCGTTGAGCGCTTCGATCAACCGCACCGAGTCGAGGCGGCGGCCGTTGACGTGCGTCGGGACGCCGCGCGTGAAGGCCACGCTTACCGTCTGCGGGCGGACGGCTGCGCGCACCGGCGGGCGAATGGAGCGATAGGTGTCCAACGGCGGCTCCCGCCAGGGATCCTCCATGACACCCGCCTCGATGCTCGTCCCCCACACATTCTGGTCGATGCTGTACGGGCTGCGCTTGGTCACGTCGATCGGAATCCCGTGCCGATGCGCGTAGTCGATCTGCTCTTCGCGCGACCGAAACGCCCACTCCCGCACCGGAGCGATGAGCTCTAGCCGCGGGTCCAAGGCGCGAACGGTCAGCTCGAACCGCACCTGGTCGTTACCCTTGCCCGTGCAGCCGTGGGCCACGGCGCGCGCCTTGAGCGCGTGCGCGACGTCCACGAGGTGCTTGGCGATGAGCGGCCGCGACAGCGCGGTCGCCAGCAGATAGCCGCCCTCGTACACCGCGTGGGCCTGCAGCGACGGCCAGACGAAGTCGGCCACGAACTCCCGCCGCAGGTCCCGCACGATCACCCGGGACGCGCCCGCCGCCTTCGCGCGGCGGATCGCCGCAGGCGCCGGGTCGCCCTGCCCGACATCCGCCATGAACGCGACGACGCGCCAGCCGCGCTCGACCAGCCACTTCACGCAGACCGACGTATCGAGACCGCCTGAGTACGCCAAAACCACCGTCTTCATCGTCCGCTCCTGAAGAGCCATTGCAGCAGCGCTCGGTGCGCGTGCAGGCGGTTCTCCGCCTGATCGAACACGAGCGACCGCGCGTCTTCCATCACCTGGTCCGTGATCTCCTCGCCTCGGTGCGCCGGCAGGCAGTGCAGGATGCGGCAGTCCGGGGCCGCGCGCCGTAAGAGCGGCGCGTTGAGCTGATACCGGCGGAACAGCCGGAGGCGCGTGCGGCGCTCATGCTCCTGGCCCATGCTGGCCCAGACGTCCGTGTACGCGGCGTCCGCCCCGCGGATCGCGCGCGTTGGATCCGCGTCCCAGCGCAGCACAGCACCAGAGTGGCGCGCCAGGCGCACGGCGCGCGCCCAGACCGTCGCGTCCGGCCGGTAGCTGGGCGGGGTCGCCGCGGTCAGGTGGATCCCCAGCATCGCGCACGCCTCGGCCAGCGAGTGCAGCACGTTGTTGCCGTCGCCCACGTAGCAGACGCGCAGCCCGCGCACGCGCCCAAACGCCTCCTGCAGTGTTAGCGCGTCGGCCAGCGCCTGGCATGGGTGCAGCAGGTC
>CAYJWO010000066.1:0-5729 GCA_964373825.1 uncultured Planctomycetales bacterium | reverse complement strand
TCAGGGCCGAGTCCATGTCGAGGAAGATCACGCCCTGCTTCGTGAGATCCTCATGCATGGAGTGGTAAATACTTTCTGTTTCATATTGTGCGCTGACTCCCGCGAGGAACTTGCGTTCGGCCTCGGGAATCCCAAGCCGGTCGAACGTCCGCTTGATGTCCTCCGGCACGTCGTTCCACGACTTCTCCGCTTTCTCGGTCGGCTTGAGATAGTAGTAGATGTCGTCGAGGGGGATGCTGCCCAGCAGCTCCGTGTTCGCCCATTGCGGCATGGGCTTGGCGAGGAAATGCCGGTACGCGCGCAGGCGCAGCTCGAGCATCCACGACGGCTCGCCCTTCATGCCGGAGATCTGCCTGATCTTCGCTTCGTCGAGGCCGGGCTCCGCCTTGAACACCGAGTGCTCCGGCACGTGGAAGCCGTAGAGCTGCTCGTAGCGCTCGTTGATGTCGAGTTGGGGCTTCGTCGGTCCGGCCATGCTCACGCTCCTCCTGCGGTGGCGGGTTCCACGACGCGGAATCCTTCGTACCCCTTCGCCTCCAGCTCGTGCGCCAGTGCCGCCCCCCCGGAGCGCACGATGCGGCCGTCCACCAGCACGTGCACGACGTCTGGCGTGACGTAGTTCAAAATCCGCTGGTAGTGCGTGATGACCAGGAACCCGCGCTCGGGGCTGCGCAGCGCGTTGATCCCTTGGGCGACCGTCTTGAGCGCGTCGATGTCCAGCCCGGAGTCGGTCTCATCGAGCACGGCGAGCGACGGCGAGAGCACCGCCATCTGCAGGATCTCCAGCCGTTTCTTCTCGCCGCCGGAGAACCCGTCGTTGACGTACCGGTTCAGAAACGCCCCGGAGATGCCCAGCGCCTGCAGGTGCGTCTTGACCGTCTGCCGGAACTCTTTCACCGGCACGTCGCCCCCGCGCACGCCGCGCAGGGCGGCCCGCAGGAAGTTGGCGATCGTCACCCCCGGGATCGCGGTCGGGTACTGGAAGGCGAGGAACATCCCGGCCGCCGCGCGCGTGTGCGGAGCGAGCTCACGGATGTCCTGGCCCTTGAACCGGATGGTGCCGGCGGTCACCTCGTACTTCGGGTGTCCCATCAGGCAAAACGAGAGCGTGCTCTTGCCGGAGCCGTTCGGGCCCATGAGCGCGTGGACCTCGCCCGCGTTGACCGTGAGCGACAGTCCCTTCAAGATCTCCTTGCCCTCGACCGCGACATGGAGGTCGTCAATGATGAGCAGCGGGGCTTGGGTTGTTGACTCTTTGGTCATCTCTGCACCCTTCGGTTAGGCGGCGAACGAACGGGGGCGGGCCAGCCGGTTGGACAGTTCGTACTCTTTCTCCAGCAACATGGCCAGCGTGGTCTCGTCCAGGAACCGCTGAATGTACGTCGTCAACCCGGCCCAGATCGACCGGATGCTGCAGTCGCTAAAGTGCACGCAGGTCGCGTGGTGGCCGGTGTACTCGCCGCAAATTTCTGTGGTGGTGATCACGCTCCCGAGCGCCCTAACAATCTCTCCAAGAGTCACTTGAGAAGCTGGACGGTTCAGGACATACCCGCCCTTGATCCCTCGGACGCTATGCACCAGTCCGGCGCGCGCCAGGATGCGTAGCAGCTTCTCGGCATAGGCCGACGAAATGCCCTCTTTCTTGGCGATGTCGCCGACCGCCATGATCTTGCCTTGCGGCACCCGGGCCAGCTGCAGCAGGCAGCGCAATCCGTACTCTTCCTGTGCGGTGATCTTCATCGTATGACCTCCAATGACAAAACTACTCTAATATGACTCTTTTGTCAAGTATAAACCGCCCCACGCTTGGTGTCAGACACCCGGTGTCTGACACCGAAACGAAGCGCGGGTGAGAAACGAGTAGCGAGCCAGGTCGGTGGTGGGGGTTAGCGGTGGAGCTGAAGGTAGCGCTGCGTGAGGAGGCGTGTTTCGTGGGTAAAGAAGGCCTTCACGGTGGCCCAGGAGATCGGGACCGTCATGAGGAGTGGCGGGTCCTCTTCCGCGTCCTCGAAGAACACCAAGGCCTTCAGCGATTGCAGCGTGAGGTCCTGCGCATCGCGAAATTTCCGAGCGCTCAACGTCAACAGGCGCGGCAACGCAATGCGTTGACAGATGGTGTACAGGTCCACGAAATCTTTCCGAGACCCTCGACCGATGATGGCCCCCAGCTTCATCAAACCAATATCCTCGAGGGACGCGATCCGAATGGGTCCGCGGCGAATCAGCGGTTTGACCAGCGGCTCCGGGTAATAGAAGAAACTCACGCGCACCCTCCCGACGCGCCCATGCAGGGTGCCCTCCTGCGTGTCTGTCAGGACCCATTGCGGCAGGCGGCGTACCTGTGCCAGCAGCGCACGACGTCCCTCGACATGGAGGCGGTGGCTTCTGGAAAAGAAATCGAGATCGACCGACCGTCGGTGCCCCACGAGCAGGGCCAGGCCCGTGCCTCCGGCGAGGTAGAAGTGCCGTGGGATGTTGGTCGCCCCGAGCCGGTCCAGAACGGTCCGCAACGTCCTCGGGACCGCCTCGAACGAACCCGTGCGCTTCATGGAACGCCACCCCACGCGCGTCCACGACTCCGCCACGTCGAGGCGACGCGCGGCGCCCCCGCCACTCCAAGCTGAGCGGTCCAGAAGCGCCACGCGCGTCGAGAGAGCACCGCCGCCCCTCGCCCCTTCAGGAACTGGATCACCTGGTGCGGTCGATACACCCGGAAGAGCCACTGCAGGGCGGGCCGGTCACCTTCTTCCAGGAGCCGGCCCATGATGAATTGGCGGTGCGTGTCAACCGACACGCTGGAGAGCGGAACGTCCCAGAAGAAACGCCGCAAGGCCGTTGGCGCACGGACGCGCGCCAGGCGAGCGACCTCAGCGTTCGACAACAGCCACTGGCCGAGGATGCGTGCGCACGGCCGTAGCCGGCCGGTGCGCAGGTAGCGATACACCTGCCGACGGGACTTGCCCAGGAGACGGCAGACGTCGCTCACTGTGAAGACCGGGCTGACGGTCGTCGCCGCGCCGGCTCCCGTGTCATACGTCAAGCGGCGGACCTCGCCGCCGACACCACAGAGCGTCCACGAACGCTTCATGTCATATAGTATGACATGAAACCTGTTGACCGTCAAGTCCGTCGGACGGTGGGGTCAGGCCTCAGCGGTGAGAAGCGGGCTGGGGAGAAGGGAGCGAGGTCGAGGGCGGGGCGGCCCGTGAGGATGAGGTCGGCCATCAGGGTCGCCGTGATCGGGGCCAGGAGAATGCCGTGGCGGTAGTGGCCGGTGGCGACGTAGAGCCCGCCAATCTTGGTGGCTCCCAGGATGGGGAGTCCGTCGGGCGCCCACGGCCGCAGCCCGGCCCACGTATCCACGAGGGCGCAGCCGTCAAACGCGCGGCTGAGCCGGCGCAACCCGCGCAGCACCGTGTGGATCCCCGCGGCGGTGAGCGCTTTGTCAAACCCGGCGTGCTCCAGCGTGGAGCCGACGATGACGGTGCCCTCCCGCCGCTGCACCATGTACGCGCGCGAGGACATCACGACATGCCGCAACAGCCGTCGTGGCCCCTGAAACGCGAGGATCTGCCCGCGCACCGGCTCCAGCGGCAGCGGCACCGGAAAGGCCCCGCCGATGGCTCCCCAGCTCCCCAGGCAGTTGACGACAATGGGCGCTCGGAATCTCCCGTGGTCGGTCAGCGCCCCGCGCACCTCGCCGCGCTTGATGATGACGCGCTGGACCGCCGTGCGCTCTTCCAGCCGCACCCGAGCGGCGCGGCAGGCGGCGGCGAGTACCCGCATCAACCGGACGTTATCCACCTGCCCTTCCGTGGGGAAGAAGAACCCGGCCGCCACCCGTCCGTCAATGGACGGCTCCAGGCGGTGGACCTCGGCGGCTGACCAGCGCTCGACGCGCAGCCCCTGCGCGACCTGCCAGCGGGCCTGGCGGGCCATGGCGGTGGTTTCTCGCTCGGTCAGCGTCACCTGCAACAGCCCGTCTTCGTGGTACCCAACGGACTGTTTGGCGCGGCGCTCCAACGAGGCGACCCAGCTAGGATAGAGCCGCCGCGCCGCCTGGCAGAGGTCGAAGAGCGGCCCCGGGGCGCTGAGATCGGACTGCGCGGAGAGGATCCCGGCCGCAGCGCTCGACGCCTCCGCCCCCACCCAGCCGCGTTCCAGCACGATGACCCGTTGACCGGCGCGCGCGAGCTGCTCCGCCAGGGCGCAACCGATGATCCCGCCGCCGAGAATGAGAACGTCAGCGCGGGGCAGCGGCCAGCCCTCTCACTAACCGGCCCGCTTCGCGCAGCGGCTTCGGGATGCGCTGTCCATCGCAGCAGCGCTGCACGATCGAGAGCGCCTGGGAGAGATCCACGCGATGGCCGGGCGAGACGACGATGGGCCGGGCGCCGGCGCGCGTGCGCAGCAGACCTCCCACCGTCTCGCCCTGGTGGGTCAGCGGGGTCCACGCCCCGGCGCGCTGCGGCGGCTCGGCCGCGCGCCCAATCAGGAGGCTCTGAGCGCAGCCGATGGTCGGCCGGTCGAGCAGCACCCCCAGATGGCTCGCGAGGCCCATTCGGCGCGGGTGGGCGATGCCGTGGCCGTCGACGAGCCACACATCCGGCAGCTGCGACAGCGACTCGATCGCCGCCAGGATGAGCGGCAGCTCCCGAAACGCCAGGAGCCCCGCGACGTAGGGAAACGTGACCGGGTGCTCGACGATCGTGTGCGACAGCTCGACCAGCGACGGGTACTGGAAGAGGACAATCCCCGCCATTCCCATGGCCGATTCGGCCGCGTGGAAGCAGTCGACCGCCCCCACGATGGAGAGGTCACCAGTGAACGGCTGCAGCCGTACCCGATCCCGCAGCGCTTCTTGTTGGCGCACGGCGTCGTCAGGCGAACGCGGCGCCGTGAATGACGACAAGGCTATCTGGTCACCCTCCGCTGGGGCCGCGGCTGAGGAACCGCGGCGGGACCGACGCCACGAGGTAGACGCGACCTTCCTGATAGAACGCGCACCCGTCGCGGGAGGCCTCACGCGCCTGCACCGTGAGGACGGCCGGTGTCTCCGTGCGGCGACGCGCCACGCTGACCGCGTCGTCAACCGTCTGGCTTAAATGCACCATCACGCGCCCTTCGGGATGCAACCCCTCGGCGAGGATCACATCGGCTCGAGACGGTTCGGTGCCGTGATAGAGTGTGGGCGGCGGCTCGACCGGGGTCCCGACCGGCTCCACCGGGATCGAGTGGCCGTACCGCGCGCGCAGGCGGTCCGACGCCACTTCGAAGCGATCGGGGTGGCTGGCCACCACGAGCTGCCGCACCGCCTTGGCGTCCGCCTCGCGGTAGCGCCGCTGGGCGATTTGCACAAACGCTTCCAGCTCGACGTAGCCGTGTCGGTCCGGGACGAGATCATATCGCTGCGGATTGTGACGCAGGACGTACGCCATCCACCGGCTGAAGCGCTCCGGATCGACCGTCTCGGGGGTCATGGGAGCACGAGCTTGCTGACGACCAGCGTGGCGCGCAGGCGCCCTTCCTCCATCCGGCGCAGCGACATCTCCGTGACCTTCAGCAGCCGCCGCGACCCCTCCAAGCGTGCGAGCACCTGGACGAGCTGTGTGGGCGTCGATTCGGCCTCCACCGTCACCCGCACCATGCCGCTCGGCTCTCCGCTCTCGGTAAGGGGCTTGAGGTTGAGCAGCACCATGCCCGCGTCGCGCACCGCCGTCTCGACCTCG